>DASRZK010000117.1:0-4369 GCA_035686505.1 Dehalococcoidales bacterium
CTCTGCCAGCGGGATACCACCATATATTTCTCCGGCTTGCCCCGCTCCACGTGATACTGCCGGGCGATCTTTATCGCCGTTTCGTTGGCCTCGGAACCGCTGTTGCAGAACTGGCACATGGTTAAGTTTGGTGGAGCGAACTTTATGATACGTTCCGCCAGTTCCAGAAGCGGCTCGTTGAGCCAGAAGGACCGAAAGAAGAAAGACACTTTATCAATCTGCTCTTTCATCGCCTTCTTTACCTTCAGGTTGCCATGCCCTATAGAGACGACGTGAGGCCCGCCGCTGAAATCAATGTACTTCCGGTTATTCTGGTCATACAGGTACACGCCATCGCCGCGCTCGCAAATCACTTCTGGCGGAGTTGTTCCATGCAATGTCCCGAAAAGATGGCGGTTCATCTCCTGCGCGGCTTTCAACCGGTCTACCATATTGTCCCCCTCTCTGTAATTCCGGAAGGTTACTCCCCGTAAGCCTTTTTATACAACTCGATTATCTCCTCTCTGGTTGCCTGACGCGGATTATTGGCCGGGCTGCCGCTGGCAATGGCATCCTCACTCATTCTCGGCGCCAGCTGGTCGAGCTTTGCTTTATCCACTCCCAGCTCCCGCAGCGACGGTATCCGGATATCTTTGATGAGCTTCTTGACCGCCTCAGCACCACGCCTGGCTGCTTCCAGCTCCGACAGGCCGCCAATATTTAAACCTATTGCCCCGGCAATGCGTGCATACCGGGTCGGGTTTCCCTCGAGGCTGAATTCCATCACCGTGCCGAGGAGGGCCGCATTGGACGCACCGTGACGCACGTGGAAATAGGCGCCGATGGGCCGCGCCATGCCGTGCACCAGCGCCACCGAAGAATTGCTGAACGCTATCCCCGCCATGAGCGAGCCCATCATGGTCTTTTCTCTCGCCGCCAGGTTTTTCCCGTCAGCCCACGTCTGCTGCAGATTGCCGGCGATGAGCTCTATGGCGGCAAGGC
Source organism: Dehalococcoidales bacterium (assembly GCA_035686505.1). Classification (GTDB taxonomy): domain Bacteria; phylum Chloroflexota; class Dehalococcoidia; order Dehalococcoidales; family RBG-16-60-22; genus E44-bin89. The sequence continues at coordinate 982 of DASRZK010000117.1, forward strand.
AAAATAGGTCACTCATAGCCTGGGCTTTTACCGAAACATAGGCCTCGATAGCATGGGTCAGCGCATCGATGCCGGTGGTGGCGGTAATATCAGGCGGCAGGGGTACGGTTAACTGCGGGTCAACAATAGCAATCTCGGGCATGAGGAAGGGACTGCCGATGAGCATTTTGACATCCCGCCTGGTATCGGTAATGATGGTGAACGGCGTAACCTCGCTGCCGGTGCCGGCCGTAGTTGGTACAGCGATGACCGGCCTGCCTTTTTGAGGAATCTTGCCCAGCCCCATGTAATTTTCGATAGAACCCGGATTGGTGGCCATAACTGATATAGCTTTGGCGGTGTCCATCGGGCTGCCCCCGCCAAAGGCAAGGAGACAGTCGCACCTGTTTCCCTGAAATGCCTCCAGCCCTTCCCGAACATATTCGGCGACCGGTTCCGTGTTAACACCATCATAGACAGCGTACTGCACACCGCTCTGCCGCAACGACGCCAGAACGCCATCAAGTATACCCAGTTTCACCTGGTTCTGGTCAGTCACAATCAAAGCCTTCTTCAAATTCAGCTTCTGGCACTCTTCACCAGCCTGCTTCGACGACCCAGACCCGGTGATAACGGTGTTGGGAATACGGAAAGTTTTGATGGGCAGCATAAAGAGCCTCCTGAAATCAGTAAATGGGCAAAATGGTAATTTACTCCCTTAGAAAAGAAATTTGATGACATCAGTCTATTATAATCAGCCCTGTGCGTCAATCCATATGTGAACTGGTCTGCTCTAGTGGTTTGACAAAGATAACATTCACCATTACGATAATGCCATACGCCGTAAACTGTTACTGAACCTCGCCTTTTTACATTTCACCAGCCATGGTGGTGTTATAATTGATAAAGGAGGTATAAAAAAGATGGCCAGGGAAACTCATGAACTGTCAATGACCCCGGAATACCTCAAAAGAATCGAGGAAATCATCACCGCGGGCGGGCGGGCCTCGCTCTACGGACCGGAAGATACGCTTTCCGCCATGAAGCAGCCGAACTTCGACAATGAACGTATGTGGAGCCTGCTGCGCGGCGCTTACGATATTCACCAGCACACCGGACCCTCATCCACCACCCAGCGCCTTTACAGCCAGATAGAGTTTGCCATTCAAGCCTGTGAGGTGGGGCTGGCGGGCATCGTCTGCAAAGACCACACCCTGCCCACCACTCCCTCGGTACAGCTTACCCAGACCGTCGTCGATAAATGGGCTGAGGAACACAACAAGGAAAAGTTCGAGATTTTTGGCGGTGTGGTGCTCAATTATGCCGTGGGCGGCCTCAATCCTGAGGCGGTCGTGGCCAGCTACCGGGCCGGCGGCAAGTACATCTGGTTGCCCAACATGGACGCCGCCCATCATCGCAGCGTGACCCATCACCCCAAAGGCGGCGGCATTTCCCTCATCGATGAGAGGGGAAACGTGGTGCCGGAGATGAAAGAAATCCTGAAACTGATGGCGGAGACGGACATGGTGCTTGGCCTGTGCCATCAGAGCACGGCGGAACGCTTCGCCGTGGTCAGAGAGGCGGTCCAGGCGGGCGTGGAACGCATTGAGGTCAATCATCCCAATTACCCGCTGGCCATGATGACCCCGGAGCAGGCCAAAGAACTGGCCGATATGGGCGCCTACATCGGCATTTACGCCATGCATCTGGCGCCACCGGCTTTCGTCTGGGATGAGGCAATGGCCTTTTATAAAACAGTCGGGCCGGAGAGAATCGTTTTCGGCTCCGATTGCGGCCATATTGAGACTGGTATCCCCTGGGAACAGTTAAGGAAAATGATTCTTGGCTTCCTGTTCCGCGGCGTGCCTGATGAACACGTTAAAATGATGTGCCAGACCAACGCGCACAATCTGCTGCACTGATATAAGAAAAGTGGAGGTGGGGTACGATGGCAAGACAGAGCACGTTAATATTTCTGGAGAAACCGGAGTTAAGGCAGCCCTACCTGGTCTGCGGCATCAATGGCTGGGTGGATGGCGGGGAGGCGGCCACGGGCACGACCCGGTACCTTATCCAGAAACTGCGTGCCAGGAAATTCGCCGAAATGCCCGTTGACCGTTATCACGTCTTTCAGGTGCCGGGGCAGCTTTCCCTCAGGCCCGAGATAAAGATTGAGAACGGGCTGCTGAAAAAACACGTGATGCCAAAGAACGAGTTCTTTTACTGGGTCAACCCCCGTTCAGAGCACGACCTTATCCTCTATCTGGGCACTGAGCCAAACACCACCTGGGAAGAATATGCCGGGAATATACTGGATCTCGCCGCGGACTTCGGGGTGGCCCGAATTTATGTACTGGGTGGCGTTCTGGACAAGACGCCACATACCCGGGAGGCCAGCGTGTCCTGCGCCTGCAGCTCCAGAGAGCTACGGCAGGAGATGATGAAGTACGCCATGCAGTCGAGCAACTATGAGGGACCGGGCAGTTTCAGCATCACCATGCTCCACCTGTCGCAGCAGCGGAAAATGCCCTTCGTGAGTGTTATCGCCCGCGCCACCTACTATCCCGAGTTCAACATCGTTATCCCGCGCAACCCTAAGGCCATAAAGGCAATCGTGCTCAGGTTGGACAGCCTTCTCCATCTCAATATGGACATCCCCGACCTTGACCAGGAAGCCGACGAGCTGGAGGTGAAACTCAACTTCATGGCCAGCCATAACCGCGAGTTCCAGACCTATATTGAGGAGCTGGAGAAGGAATACTCCGAGGTCAAATACAAGGCGCCGCTCGACATCACGGCCAACGAGGCAGTACAGCTAGCCGAGGATTTTCTGAAAGAGACCGGGGAAGAATAGTTACCCCTAGTATTTAATAGCCCTCTTCGGCGGCGGCGACTATCGCCTTCAGGTTTTCAATTGAGGTCTGCAGCGATATGGCGCACTCCGGCCCGATGGAGGCAACACCCGCTTCTATGTTGTACTTGGCCTGCCGATACACATCGTCCGGCGTGCCCTGCAGCAGTGCCGCGATATTGCTGATACCTCCCAGCAATGATACCTGGTCCCCGGCCGCCTCAACCGCCTTCTTGGGGTCATTCTGCCACTCAAAGTGATAGCCATCATAGCCCTCGGTGGCGATGTGGGGAATTCGGTCAAGGCATTTGCCGCAGATGTGCAGGATAGTCGGGCCACCAATCTGCGCCAGCATCTTGCGGTGCACCGGCACCAGAAATTCGGCATAGGTCTGAGCGCTGACCATGGCGCCAGTGGCGTGGTCGGGAAGCACCACCGCATCGGCGCCGGCGCGGAGCTGAGCGTTGGCGACGGCAATCGTTACCGGCATGTACGCATCAAGGTAGGCCCTTATCTGGTCAGGGTCAAGCCGCACCAGAATCAGAAAGTCCTCCACGC
>DASRZK010000118.1:0-4657 GCA_035686505.1 Dehalococcoidales bacterium
CCAATGTATGACGAATACGGAGAGCAGAACAAAAGCGACGTCGCCGATATTAAAAACGTGGGCGGCCGGCTGGCCGGGGCCATCACCGCGGCTAAATTTCTAGCCGAGTTCGTCGATGATACCCCCTGGGTACACCTGGATATCGCCGGCACCAGCCTGACGGATAAAGAGCGCGGCCACCAGATAAAAGGAGCCACCGGGGTACCGGTGCGGACAATGGTCAATCTGGTCATTTCCCTCGCTCAGGGATCACCAAAATAAAGTCAAGGAGAAAGTTTAAGATGAAGATTAAATGGCTGGGGCACGCATCGTTCCTCATCAGCTCTGACAGTGGGGTGAGAATTATCACCGACCCCTATGAGCCAAACGATAAGCTCCGCTACGGAAATATCAACGAGTCTGCTGATATTGTAACCGTGAGCCATGACCACTTTGACCACGGCAATGTGGCCGCAGTAAAGGGCAATCCCCAGGTGGTCAAAGACAATGCCAGTATTAAAGGAATCGAATTCAAGGGCGTTCCTGCCTTCCACGACACCGCCGGAGGAAAGGAGCGGGGTAAAAATACCATATTCTGCTTTGAGGTCGATGGAGTAAAGGTGTGCCATCTCGGTGACCTTGGCCATGGGCTGACCGCCGAGCAGGTGGCAGCGATAGGTGCCGTGGATGTTCTCCTGCTTCCGGTGGGCGGCTTTTATACTATTGATGCCGCCGTGGCCAGCAAAACCGCCGAGCAATTGAAGCCCGGGGTTATTATTCCAATGCATTTTAAGTCAAATAAGTGCGACTTCCCGATAGCCACCGTGGAGGAGTTCCTGCGCGGTAAGAAAGATATAAGTAAGCCCGATGCCAGCGAAGTTGAGTTCAAGGCTGGAGAGTTGCCCTCAACCACCCAGGTCATCGTGCTGAAGCCAGCGCTATAGACGGAGGACGAACACGGTTCGGAGATGGTCGACAGGAAATTGCGCGGATTGATGTCCTGGCTCACCAAACCACAGGAAAATAGAGCGGAAACCAGCTTCCACATATAGAAGTCTGTTGAAGTTCGTGGTAAAATAAAAAGGTGGCGAGGTTGCCGGGGTCATTTTACTATATTGGAAATTAGCAGTATTGTTCTTGCCGGCGGCAAGAGTTCACGTTTTGGACACGATAAGGTTTTTAAAACCGTTGGCGACCAGAATTTGCTGGACCTGGTAATAAACCGCGTGTCCCTTCTTTCTCAGGAGACCATATTGGTTACCGCCGGCAGAGATGCCTTGGTGCAATCGGATAAACACCATGGGTTGAGGACGGTAACCGATGTTTATCCGGGCAAAGGTCCGTTGGGGGGTGTTTATACCGGTTTGCTAACCTCCAAATCATGCTTTAACCTTGTCGTTGCTTCGGATATGCCTTTTTTGAATACGGCACTGTTGCGCCATATGATACAGGTCTCGGCTGGTTTCGACCTTGTGGTACCCAGAATCGGTGGGCTGGTGGAACCGCTGCATGCCATTTATGCCAGAACCTGCCTGGAACCCATGGCGCACTTGCTCAGACGGAATGAATTATCGATACACCAGCTCTTCCCCATGGTCTCGACGAGATACGTGGAAGCTGACGAAATCGAGCAGTTTGACCCCGAACACCTGAGCTTTTTTAATGTCAATACCCGAGCCGACCTCGTAAAAGCAGAAGAGATTGCCCAAGGAATGAAGCGATGATAAGCGTTGAAGAGGCTTTAGATAAAGTACTCAGTTATGTAGAGGTTCTTGAAACCGAAACGGTTCCCATCCTGGAAGCAATGGGGCAGGTACTGGCGGGAGATATTGCCTCCCGTATAGATATACCACCGCTGGACAACTCAGCTATGGACGGCTATGCCGTGAGGGCTGGTGACACTCAGGGTGCCAGCGGACAGTCGCCGCGTTTGCTGCGCGTTATTGATACCGTTATCGCCGGCTCCATCTCCCAGCAAGAGGTTACGCCAGGCACTGCCATCCGCATCATGACCGGGGCGCCAGTGCCCAAAGGTGCTGACAGCGTTATTCGTTTCGAAGACACGGACGAAGACCGTCGCCAGGGTTCAGGCACCGGCGAAATAGGAATATTATGTGAAGTCAAGCCCGGCAAGAACATACGGCGGGCGGGAGAAGATATCGCCAGAGGTGCCATCGCGCTCAGGAAAGGCACCGTGCTCAGACCCGCTGAAGTTGGCGTCTTGGCTTCACTGGGCATGAGCACAGTAGAAGTTATTCGTCGACCGGTGGTGGCCGTTCTCGCCACCGGCAACGAACTCGTCGATATTGACCAGCCACTGCCCGCCGGGAAGATTTACAACAGCAACACGTACAGCGTCGCCTCCCTGGTCAGGCGTTACGGCGGCATCCCCAAAATGCTTGGTATCGCCTTTGACAGCGAGGCATCACTGCTGGACAAGCTCGGCCAGGGGCTTGACGCCGATATGCTGATTACCAGCGGCGGCGTATCCGCCGGCGATTATGACATGGTAAAAGATGTCTTGGCTAGCGAAGGTGAAATAACCTTCCGGACCGTGCGCATGAAACCAGGCAAGCCTCTGGCCTTCGGCACATTCAGGGGAGTTGATAAAAACGGCAACCCCAGGAGAGTACCCCACCTCGGACTCCCCGGCAACCCGGTCAGTTCCATGGTTACCTTCGAGCTGTTTGCCCGTCCGGCAATGTTGAAGATGATGGGGAAAAAGAATCTGGCCAAACCAGTGGTTGAAGCCGTGCTGGAAGAGCCCGCCGTCAATACCGACGGCCGTCGCCTTTACATCCGGGCGATTGTCACCAGGCGCGATGGTCAATACTACGCACGCCTTACCGGACCCCAGGGCTCGGGGATTCTCACCTCAATGAGCCTGGCCAACGGGCTGGTAATTGTTCCCGAAGATACCGCTAGCGTCAAAGCCGGCGATATGGTCAAGGTCATAATGCTGGGCTGGGATGACGAGGACAATATTTAACTGATGGTTAACGAGACATGCCTCCGATTATATCTGTTGTAGGAAAGTCAGACTCGGGCAAGACGACCCTGCTGGAAGCCCTGATTAAGGTGCTCAAGCAGCGTGGCTACCGCATAGCTGTCATTAAACACGCGGTTGATGGTTTTGAACTTGATACGCCCAACAAGGATAGCTGGCGCTTCAGTCAGGCGGGCAGTGAGGTAGCAGCGATTAGCTCAAAAGACACATTGGCCATCTTCCGGCATCTGGAGAATGACATGGACCCCCAAGAACTGGTCCAGTATACGGGAGCGGATTGTGACCTTGTGCTTACCGAGGGATTTAAACGGTCTCCATACCCCAAGATTGAAGTCATCCGCGGCGAGCAGGGGTCTGAGCCGGTCAGTCCACCGGAGCAACTGCTGGCGATGGTCACTGATAAACCACTCAACATTAATGTGCCGCAGTTTACCAGAGAGAAAATCGCCGAAATTGCCGATTTAATTGAGCAGAAATACCTGGTCGGCGCGGAAGACAGCATCGACCTTTATGTTGATGGCACATACGTACCGCTGGATAAAGCGGGCAGAAATTTGCTGCTCCGGACTCTGGTGGCCATTGTCTCAGGGTTGAAAGAAATTCACCGATGGAGAAGGTTGAGTGTCTTCATGAGGAGGAAATCTTGATATTCGAGGCTGATGATTTTGCCTTTAAACCACCTGCCGTGCTCTCAAGAGCGCGCCGGATCCTGATTAAGCCGACTGCCTCTTATACTGATTCATACCCGGTTTCAACGAGTAAAGGCATGCTGGCGTCTATCATCAAGGGCATTCGCCGGGTCAGTGATGCCGATATTCTTATTCTGGAGGGCACACCTGAGGGCGAACCGATTTACCCGGTATACCAGGCCCTGGGTTATGATTTTCCACGGGTATTGACCATGGACGTTAAGGATTGCGTCTGGGTTGAGGTGGATAATCCCCTCCCCAAGCCTCTGGCTATACCCACATTCTGGATACCAAATGTCATCCTTTCCAGCGATTACCTGATATCCGTGGCGCCTCTGAAAATAATCAAAGGCAGTGGCAACCTCAGCATCATGAATCTGCTTTCGCTGCTGCCAAGTGCCAAGTACAGCGATAAGCCTTCCAATGGCCTGGATCTCCTATATAACCTGGGCATTAATAGAGTCATCGCTGACCTCTATTTCACCCTTCCCTTTGATTTGGGGATTATCGAAGGCCGAAAAAAGCTGGTCAGTAAAGATGATTCTTCTCGCAGCGAGGTTGAAGAATATGGTAAGATATTTATCGGCGACCCCTATGAAGTAGACCGTGAAGTATCCGAAACGCTTGGGCTTAAGACGCCGTACTTAGACCTGATTAAAACCGCAAAAGTCGACTTTGAAACATAGACAGGCTCTTACGAGCAGCATGACGAAAGACGATATCAGCACTGACCAAACAAGAACACGCTGGTTTATTGACCTGGACTGGTATCCACAGCGTGGTCGCTCTATTTCCGCCCTGCTTCAGGACTGCCTCTGCGATGGTTGCCGTAAAAAGCTGGATAAAGCAGGTAGCCAGACCTCCGATGCTGAGCTTCTCAATCGTATCAGAGAATGCTGTAATAAAAGCGCCGAGTTTATCACCAGCCAGATGCCCATTCTGGAAAGCGCATTCCGGTTCTGTATCGCCAGCGGCAATGTGC
>DASRZK010000119.1:0-4960 GCA_035686505.1 Dehalococcoidales bacterium
GAAGAGGTAAGGCTGTTCTTAAAAGCCCTGATGGAAATCGGTTACATCGGCGCGGGAAAACAGAACGTTGTTGCCTTCGAGGTCAAACCGCTATCCGGGCAGAACCCGGATGTAGTGGTAGCCAATGCCAAACGCACCCTCATGGAGGCATGGGCCAGACTGTAGCCAATTTACCTGGAATGACGCCGCCCAACCACAGCATTACCGCCTGTCCTGTTTAATGGCACGTACGGGAAGGAGAAGGAGCGGAACTTGATAGCACAGAACTTTATCAAAGACCTGACCAAAATTGTCGGCAAAGCGAATATCCTATCCGACCTCAAAGACTTAATCGCCTACTCCTATGATGCCACCATGAGACAGGAAATGCCTGATGTCATCGTCTTCCCTCACAGCACTGCTGAAGTCTCCGCAATAATGAAGCTAGCGCACCGGGAAAAGATACCGGTGGTGCCCCGTGGTGCCGGCACTAACTTGTCTGGTGGCACCATACCAGTTAAAGGTGGCATCATTATTGAAACCAGCCGCATGAACCGGATTCTGGAAATCAACACCGCCAACCGCAGGGCGGTGGTTGAGCCAGGGGTGGTCAATCTTGACTTGCAGAATGCCCTGGCACCGCTGGGCTATTTTTACCCACCAGACCCGGCCAGTCAGAAAAGCTCCACAATGGGTGGCAACATCGGCGAGAACGCGGGTGGACCGATGTGCCTCCGCTACGGGGTAACCTCCAAATATGTCTGCGGCATGGAAATTGTCCTGGCCAATGGCGAGGTGATTAATATCGGCGATTATGTTGAAGATTTCCCGGGCTATGATTTGAGGGGTCTGTTCATTGGTTCAGAGGGAATGCTGGGCATGGCGACGAAGCTGACCCTGCATATCATCCCCAAACCGGAAGCGTCACGAACCATGCTGGCCATCTTTGACCACCTTGAAGATAGCAGCCAGGCTGTCTCCGACATCATCGGCGCCGGCATCGTACCTGGAGCCATTGAGCTGCTGGACCAGAAAATGTGCCAGGTAATCGAGCAGAGTGTGAACGCCGGCTACCCCACCGATGCCGCCGGTATTCTCCTGATTGAAGTCGCCGGACTGGCTGATACTCTGGAGAAGCAGGTACATGAGATATCAGAGATTTGCCGAAAAGCTAAAGCCCGTGAACTGCGCATCGCCCAGACCAATGCCGAACGTGACGCCCTCTGGAAGGGACGTAGGGGGGCTTTCGGGTCGGTGGCCAGAATCTGCCCCCCATACATAGTATGTGACGGTACCGTCCCACGGGATAAGCTGCCGGCAGCGCTCCATAAAGTAGGCGAGATTGCTGAAAAATACAAGGTGCTCATCGTTAACGTGGCTCATGCCGGTGACGGCAACCTCCATCCTCTAATTCTGTTTGATGTCAGTAATCCGGAGGAACATCAGGTGGCGAAAAAGGCGGCGAGCGATATTCTTGATGCTTGCATCGCCATGGGTGGCACCATATCGGGTGAGCATGGCATCGGCCTGGAAAAAATGGACGCCATGCGTTCCATGTTCGACCCGTCGGATATCGCCGCCATGCGCAAGGTGAAACACGTCTTTGACCCCGATGATATCTGCAACCCGGGAAAGATGTTTCCACCAGAGAAAGAAGCGCCACGGCCAGTAAAGGAAAGGGTAGCACAGCAATGACTGATACCGTTACACCGGAGAAGCAGACATTCTATCAGAAGCTGGGGGAAATCGCTGGTGCCAAGAATGTGCGGACCGGCGAAAAAGCGACCGCATCCTACATGGTTGACGGGTTTGCTCCCCAGGCCGTTGTCTTTCCAACTTCAACCGAGCAGGTAGCGAGCATCATCAAGGCGGCCAATGAATCCCGAAAAACTCTTATCCCATGGGGAGGCGGCTCCAAGCAGGAGATTGGGCCATGCCTGGAAGCGGTGGATACTGTGGTCTGCCTGAAAAATATGAACCGGGTGGTTGAGCTTGATGCCGGCAATTTCACTGTTAAGGTACAGGCGGGGATGGTCAATGGTGAGCTGCAGAGGCAACTGATAAAAACGAACCTCTTCTTCCCCCTGGAGCCGCTCCATGCAGAGAGTTCGACCATCGGCGGGGAAATCGCCACCAATGCCAATGGCCCGGGAAGAATCATGTACGGGGCGACACGCGACCTGATTCTCGGGGTTACCGTTGTTACCCCTACCGGCGACATCGTCCACACCGGCGGGAAGACAATGAAGAACGTAGCCGGCATAGACCTGTGCCGGATGTACATTGGCTCGTGGGGCACTTTAGGCGTCATCACCGAGGCCGTACTGCGGCTTTTCCCCCTGCCTGAAGTGAGGACAGGTCTCTATATAACCTTCACCGGCCCCGAGGACGCCTTCCGCGTGGTCGGCCAGCTCCTTAATTCACCTTTAACGCCCAGCGCCATTGAGCTTGTCGATTCGGTAACCGGAAACAACCTGGCAGATACCATAGGCTCAAGCCTCAATGACAATGAGGTGCTTTTAATTGTTAATTACGAAGGGACGAAAGGTGACGTAAAGCGACACCAGAAGGACATCGTTTCCCTCGCCGAAGCAAACAAAGCAAAATCTACTCTGACGCTGGAAGGCGAAAAGGCATCTCGTGCCTGGAAGGCATACCGGGGTGTCCATGAAGCAATGCTCATTGCCAGTTCAGCAACCCTTCAGGGCAAGGCCTCGGTGCCCATCAGCAAGCTGGGAGACATGTTCCAGCAGCTAAAGAAAATCAGCGCCAGCCACGGCGTGCAAACTGGCATGACGGCCCACTGCGGCAATGGAATACTCTATACCTACCTGACCGATAAGCCAGAGAGGCTGGTAACCATCGCCGGCGTACTGAAAAACGCCGCGGCCAGTCTGGGCGGGTTCTTTCTCGTTGAATCGGCACCGCTTTCCATCCGAAAAGAGGTGGCCGTACTGCCGCCACGCAATGACTACCAGTTGATGAGGCGACTGAAAACCGAGTTCGACCCGAAAAGCATCCTGAATCCGGGTCGGCTGGTAGGAGGTTCATTCTGATTATGCCCACCATGGCTGAGGAATTAGAGAAAACTTTACAGCTTTGCAATAAATGCGGGCTCTGCCTAGCGGGTTGCCCCATCTATAAAGTTACGGGGATAGAATGGACCAACGCCAGAGGGCGCGTGGCGTTGCTCCGCAGCGCCCTTCTTGATAAAAGGCTGGAGCTTTCTGACCTGAAGGACCCGATATTCAACTGTCTGACCTGTAACGGCTGCACGGAGCACTGTCCGCCTGGAGTGCCAACGGGGGAAATTATTTTCAAGGCCAGGCAGGAGTTGCTCAGGCAGAAGGGAGAATCCTGGATACAGCGCCTGTTGTTCCAGAAACTGCTGCCCAACCCGGAACGGCTCCACAAGGCTTCCAGGTTCCTCCGACTGGCCGATGTCACCGGCCTTCACACACTGGCGAGAAAGACGGGCCTGACCAGACTGGCCGGAGACGCGGGGAAAGCTGAGGCCATGGTACCGAGAGTGCCCGCCAGCGAAGGCCTGAAAGCCGTAAAGCGCGCGGTGAAAAAGATAGCTAAACCCAGATACAATGCAGCCTATTTTCTTGGCTGCTACGCGCCCAATTTCGCGCCGGAAAGAGCGGCGGCCACGATTCGAGTGCTCAATAAGAACCAGGTAGAAGTTAGCGTGCCCGACTTCGCCTGCTGCGGCCTGCCCGCCGCCGGTTATGGGGATACAGAATCGGCACGAGACCTGGCCAGAATAAATATCGATACGGCCAGTAAAATGAAGGTGGATGCGGTCGTCACGCCCTGTGCCAGCTGCAGTTCGTTCCTGAAAGACTACACTAAACTGCTGGCTGAAGACCCCGAATGGGCGGACAAGGCAAAGGAATTTGCCGGCAAGGTCAAGGACATCAGTGAATTCCTTGTTGACATCGGCCTGAACACCGAGATGGGCGAGCTCAAGAGGAAAGTTACTTTCCATGACCCCTGCCACCTTGCCCACTACCAGAAAATAAAGGACCAGCCACGCACCATACTGAAGAGCATACCGGGTGTCGAGTTCGTTGAGATGAATGAGGCAGACATGTGCTGTGGCGCCGCGGGAAGCTATGCTTTCAAGAACTATGATTTATCCCAGAAAGTGCTGGAGCGAAAGATGGGAAACGTTGCCAGGACCGGCGCCGATACTTTAGTTTCGAGTTGCCCGGCATGCATCATGCAGCTTGCCTGCGGCGCAAGCCAGCAGAAGCTGCCGGTATCTGTCCTGGAAATCGTGGAACTGCTTGACGAGGCCTACCGGAACGCCAGAGGTAAAGATTGAACGCAGCCAGCATTTCTCTGATGAAGCGATGCCATGAAGATTGTAATTGCCCCGCAAGGATTTAAAGGAAACCTCACCGCTCTGGAAGTGGCGCGGGCCATTGAGGAAGGGGTGAAACGAATCGTGCCGGATGCGGAAACGGTACTGACACCAATGGCCGACGGCGGTGAGGGCACGGTGCAGGCACTGGTCGATGCTACCGGCGGCAAAATGATGTCCACCGAGGTCACCGGACCTCTGAAAGAGCGGGTGAACGCTCACTGGGGAATTTTGAGCGATAACACCACGGCCGTGATTGAGATGGCTTCCGCTTCCGGCCTACCGCTGGTGCCTGCGGAGAAGCGCAATCCGCTTATCACCACCACCTACGGCACTGGCGAGCTGATTCGCGCGGCGCTCGACCGCGGCTGCCGAAAGCTGATTATAGGCATCGGCGGCAGTGCCACCAATGACGGCGGTGCCGGCATGGTGCAGGCGCTGGGGGTAAAGCTGCTGGATACCAACGAGCAGCCCCTTGGACAGGGGGGCGGCGAGCTGGCAAAACTGGCCCGTATCGACCTGAGCGGGCTGGATAACCGTCTGGCGGAGTGCCGGATTGAAGTCGCCTGTGACGTCACTAATCCGCTCACCGGCGACGAAGGGGCATCC
>DASRZK010000120.1:0-8707 GCA_035686505.1 Dehalococcoidales bacterium
TTGGCAAAATGGTATTCCACCGGGTCTTCAATGGTGATAATCTTGCGTGCAACTGAGTCCAGTGTGTTTACCGAGGCATACTGGGTAGTCGTTTTACCGGAACCGGTGGGACCGCTTATCAGTATCATGCCAAAAGGCGTCTTCAGCATCCTCATGTATTGTTCCAGCGTTCCCGGCAGGAAACCGATTTCCGGCAATGGCATGAAGGCAAAGGTCTTATCAAGTATTCTCATCACCACCATTTCACCGTATATCGTGTTGGAAGTGGCCACGCGGATATCCACCTCGCGGTCACCCATATCAAAGGTAATCTGGCCGTCCTGAGGGCGGCGGCGCTCGGCGATGTTCAACGAGGCCATGATTTTCACACGGGAAAGCAGCGGCGCATGCACGCTGAGCGGCAGGGCCATTACCTCAGTCAGAATGCCGTCAATCCGGTATCTCACCCGCAATCTGTCTTCCTGCGGTTCGACATGCACATCCGAGGCCCGGTCCCGCACCGCCTGTTTTATCAGCAGGTCAATGGCACGCACTACCGGGGCTTGCGCGATTGCTTCCGGCGAAACCCGTGCCTCTCTCAGTCCGGCACTGCCGCGGTACCGCGTGGGAATCTGACTCAGCTGTTCCTCAAGCTCGCCACCGATGCGGTAGTTGAGGTCACTCATTTCCTGAATGTCCTGAGCCGTGCCGATTACCGGCTCAATTCTTTTCTTGGTTATCGCGGCCAGGTCTTCAATCGCCTCAATGTCCTTGGGGTCTTCCATGGCGACCACAATGGCCCCGTCTTTCTCCTCCACCGGGATTACGCCATATTTCCTGGCTACCGATTCAGGGAGCAATTTCACCGCATCGGCCTTTATGCCTTCTCTTCTCAGGTTAATGAATGGTATTCCCAGCTGCAGGCTGAGAAAAAAGCCCAGTTGCTGCTGGGTGACCATTCGCTGCTGCAGCAGGATGTGTTCTATCCGGTCGCTCGTCTTTTGCTGCAGTTCCTGGACGCGCTGTAATTGTTCGTCGTTGATGATTCCAGCTTCTACCAGAATATTTAAGATGTCTTTCTTTACGCTTTTCGTCGGTACTTCCATTTCAGTTCCCCCAGACTAACCCGGACCTGAAACCCGGATTTCTCTCCACACGACATGCCTATGAAGCACGATTATTTATCCTTCAGCGAGATGTTAATTTGCCGTACTCCCCTCCTATCGCTCACGTGCCCGCTTCCTCCAAGTCGTTCAGGCACAACATTCGCCTCAGGCAACTTGGCAGCGAGCACAGAAATCAACGGGATCGGTTTATCCAACACCACGGTTATGGTGCTTCCCCTGTTCCAGGAACCTGCGGTACGGATAAATTTTATTTCGGATGAGGTCTGCAGGTAGCTATACAATTTGGATACCATTGTCGGCTCAACCGGCATCCGGATGTTTAACTCAACCTCGCCGGTGTACAGCGCCTGGCTTTCCTCCTCGGTCACAATTATCTCAGGTTCCTTCTTTGGCGCTTTCTGTTCTTGCTTGCCGGCCTTTTCTGGCTCCCCTTTTTCGGCCACAGGCTTCACAGCCGCGGGTTCCTCATCCTGCGATGCCGTTTCTTCAGCCGCCTGCTCCACAACCTCCTCCTGAAGCTGAACCGGCTCTTCCACGACAACCGCTTCTTCCACCTCTGCTACGGCATAGGCCAGCGTCTTGCCTCCTTTTATCCTTTCCGCCTCTTTTTTGGCTTCAGCAATAATCCCCTCTGCCTCTTGCCGGGCTTCTGCCACCACCTGCGCTTTCACATTACCAACAATCTGCTCGGCACTGTTAATTGCCGCCTTGATAATAGAACGGACTGAAGCCGAAGACGAAGCGCTTCGTTCCACCGCAAGGTCGTTCACCAGTTCCACCTGCCGTTCCCCATCGCCCTTACTTTCAACAACCTCAGCCCCCTGGCTTTCTTCCGGTGACCTGCTTCCTGTCTCCTTCGCCTCGCGCTTCCGCCCACGCAATTTAAACATGCAGTACCATCCCTCCGCTGCTTCCCAGGCTATTCCAATTTGATTTACATAAACAATATTAATTTTCCAGACGTCAAATGTCAAGTGAGTCAGGTGCAGGTCATAGGCTGGTAACTGTCAATGCTACCTTCACAAGGTATGGTACCGTCTGTCCGTACAACTATTCCCATATTAACTGATTGAGGTTAAATATCCGTTAAAATCCCGTTACAGATTTGTTAAAATATGCTATCCGGTCATATATCCATATCGCTGAGACAGCTACCTGTAAAAACAGGCCCCGGTTCTGATTTGAAAAGATAGTACTTTTAGGTTATAAATATAGGAGTATTTTACCAACATGAGGTAAAGAAGGGGATAAACTTGGCCAAGAAGAAACGTGAAAAACCACAGCGCATCTTAACACCGCATCAGATTTCACACTGGGAGCAGCAGAAAAAACGACAGCGCATAATTCTGATGACGGGCATCTTTGTCATCGTTGCGGCACTCGCTATTGTGATCGTTGGCTGGTATCTCGGCCAGTATAAACCGCTACGCGAGACGATCATCAAAGTTAATAACACTGAGTTCACTATGGATTATTACGTAGAGATGCTAAAAATTGAAGGCTCTTATCCTCAAACACCAGACGTTTCATATGTTGCCGATAGCGTACTGCAAAATATACCGCGTAATGAACTCATCAGACAGGGTGCCCTGGAACTTGGCATCAGTGTTACCGATGAAGAAGTGAAAAATGTACTTAAAGAAAACGACCTGCCGGATAAAGAGGCCTATCGTGACCTGGTCAGACACCAGTTGTTAACCGAGCGTTTGCTGGATGTGCATTTCGACCCGCAGGTGCCACTGTTTGCCGAACAGAGGCAGGTTATGGCCATGATGCTGGAGAGCGAGTCGCAGGCTCTGGACGTCACGAGCAAGTTAGTCAGCGGTGATGATTTCAGCGAGCTAGCGGAAGAGATGAGCCTGGAGCCATTTTCCAGGAACAAAGGAGGCGACTTTGGCTGGGTTCCCAGGACTATTTTGCTGGAAATGCTGCCAGCCTCAATTGTCAACGCTATATTCGACCATGAGGTGGGTGAATTGAGCCAGCCAATTTATGATGAGGAGGCAGAAAAATTCGTCGGCTACTGGCTGGTAGAGGTTCTGGAAAGAGACGAAGATGAAGAAGAAGCGCACATACAGATAATGCTGCTGGGCAGCGAAGAGGAAGCGTTGAACGTTAGAAGTCAACTGGAAGCCAGTGCGGAGTGGGGTTCCCTGGCCGTGGAGCGTTCCCAGGCGAAAGGCGTCAAGGAAAATAAAGGGGAATGGCTGGTATCACCGGGCGAGATGAACCCACTGGTTGACGTGTATGCCTTTAACCCGGATACGGAAATAGGAGCCATAAGCGAGCCAATCCGCGACGAGGATATAACCACCAAAGGCGGTTACTGGCTGATAAAGATTCTTGACGAAGATACCAACCGTCGCATTGATACGGCATACAGGGACTACCTAAAAAGCAAAGCCCTGGATGAGTGGGTGGCTTCATTGGTGGACGACGAGGACAATGAAATCGTAAACTATCTTGACGCAGAGAAAAAATCCTGGGCTATTAAGCAGGCAGCGAGAGGCTAGTAACCAAGATCGAGGTATGAGGCGGAATGAAAAAGAAAAGCATTGGCATCGGTATGGTGGGTCTGGGAACAATTGGCGGGCAGGTAACCAAGGTCCTGACCGGGAAAGCTGACATGCTCGCCGAGCAGGCCGGCTGTCCCCTGGCCCTGCGCAAGATAAAAGTGCTGCCCGTCGACATGGAGAGGCCACTGGCTCAAGAACTGCCCGCAGATCTGCTAACCACAGATGTCGATGCGTTTTTCAACGAGCCCGGAATCGATATTATTATTGAGGCAATCGGCGGCGAGAACCCGGCCCGCGAGTACCTGGAGCGCGCCATCACCAGCGGCCGGTACGTGGTAACGTCAAATAAGGAAGTCATTGCCAAGCACGGCGCCGAATTGCAGGCCCTGGCCCAGCAGCATGGAGTCGGCCTGCGCTATGAGGCCAGTGTTGGCGGCGGCATTCCTCTGATTGCGCCGTTCCAGTACGACCTGGTGGCCAATGATATAACCGGTATCTACGCCATCATCAACGGGACAACCAATTACATTCTCACCCGCATGGCGCGCGAGGGCATCGATTTCCCGATAGCGTTGAAGAGCGCCCAGGACCTGGGTTATGCCGAGGCCAACCCCGTCAATGATATCGAGGGCATCGACGCCAATTACAAGCTGGCCATCATGGCCTCACTGGCCTTCCAAGCCGTGGTCAAGCCAGAAGATATTTATCGGGAAGGTATTTCCCGCATTGGCAGCCGGGACTTCCGCTACGCGCGGGAGTTAGGCTTTGCCATCAAGCTCCTCGCCATCGCCAAACGCATTGATAACTCGATTGAAGCACGGGTACACCCGGTCCTCATCCCGGAGGACTCGCTTCTGGCCAAGGTCGATGGCGTCTACAACGGCATTCTGGTGGAAGGCGACCTTATCGGCAAGGTGCTGTTCTACGGGCAGGGCGCCGGTCCGCTGGCCACCAGCAGCGCCGTGGTCGCCGACGTTGTGGCCTCGGCGCAGGATATCACCTTTAACGTGGGCAACCGGCTGAAGTGGAAACCGGATTCAGGAAAACGGCTCAAGCCCATGGACGAGATTGAAACCCAGTACTACCTCCGGATGAACTGTGCCGACCGTCCCGGCGTGCTGGCCCAGATTTCCAGGATACTGGGCGATAACATGATAAGCATCGCCTCGGCAATCCAGAAGGAAACCGACGACGTTGCCCAGACTGCGGAAATCGTCCTGACGACCCACCCGGCTTCAGAAAAAGCGATGCGCCAGGCTTTGCATCAAATTGAACAGCTCGAGGTGCTCAAGGAAATAAGTAACTTCATCCGCGTGGAACACATTTAAGCAGTAATCAAATCAGGGGTTCAGTCCGATGGTGAAAACAGGCGTCCTCAACAAATACAAGGACTTTCTCCCCATCACTCCCAAAACACCGCTCTTTTCCCTGGGGGAGGGAGACACCCCTCTGGTCAAATGCGACCAGCTGGCGAGGGAAATCGGCTGCGGGGAGCTCTACCTCAAACTGGAAGGGTGCAATCCCACCGGTTCCTTCAAGGACCGGGGCATGGTCGTGGCCGTGGCCAAGGCGTTGGAAGAGAAGAGCCAGACCATCATGTGCGCCTCCACCGGCAATACCAGCGCTTCCGCTGCCGCCTACGCCGCCTACTGCGACCTTACCGCGATTATCGTCGTCCCTGCGGGGAAAATCGCACTCGGCAAGCTGGCGCAGGCGATTATATACGGCGCCAAAATCCTGACCATAGACGGCAACTTCGACCAGGCACTGCAGATTGTCCGCGCGCTTACTGAGAAGTATCCGGTCACCCTGGTGAACTCGTTGAACCCGTACCGAATCGAGGGGCAGAAGACGGCTTCTTTTGAAATCATCGATGTACTGGGCGATGCCCCTGACTACCTGTTCATTCCCGTAGGCAATGCCGGTAACATCACGGCCTACTGGAAGGGTTTCAAGGAATACCATGAACTGGGTAAGGCGAGCCAAAAACCGACGATGATGGGCTTCCAGGCGGAAGGTGCCGCGCCCATCGTTCACGGCCACCCGATTGAGAAGCCGGAAACGGTGGCCACGGCGATACGCATTGGCAACCCGGCAAGCTGGCAAAAGGCGGCGGCGGCGCGGGATGAATCCGGCGGCCTGATTGACATGGTCAGCGATGCCGAAATCATGGCCGCGCAAAAACTCCTCGCCACCAGGGCCGGCGTTTTTGGCGAGCCAGCATCGGCGGCTTCCGTGGCCGGACTGGTCAAGCTTTCCCGGCAGGGATGGGATTTCGCCAAGAAAAGGATTGCCTGCGTGATCACAGGTACCGGCTTGAAGGATACCGATGCCGCTTTGAAAGACGCCCCACCCTTCCTCAAGTCGCCGGCTGATATTACGGAGGTGGAGAAGGCACTGGGCTGGGGATAACACTTCAGGAGGCGATGATGTTTGACGAGGCAAAAATCAGAAACGCGATAAATGATATTATTGAAGCCATTGGGGAGGACCCGAAGCGCGAGGGTCTGGTGGGCACGCCGGAACGCGTCGCCGTGATGTACGCCGAGCTATTCGGCGGTATGAAACTGGACCCGGGAGAGGAGCTGAAGGTCGGCTTCGAGCTCGGCTACCGCGAGATGGTGGTGCTGCGGGATATCCCTTTTTACTCCATGTGCGAGCACCATCTCCTGCCCTTTTACGGCGTAGCTCATATCGGCTACATCCCCAATGAAGAGGGAAGAATCGTTGGCATCAGCAAACTGGCCCGCGTGGTTGAAATCATCTCCAAGCGACCCCAGCTTCAGGAAAGGATGACCACCGAGATTGCCGATGCCATCATGGATGCCATCAAGCCGGAAGGAGTGGCGGTGGTTCTTCAGGCGGAGCACCTGTGTATGATTATGCGCGGCATCAAGAAACCGGGCAGTAACGTAATTACCTCCGCAATTAGAGGTATTTTCAAGCGAAAGGCCGCCAGCCGGGCTGAGTTCTTCGCCATAATTCGGGGGAAGTAGAGTTTCTTTTGCTTTAGATATCCAGATTTGCGTCCCTGGCATGCGCCTGGATAAACGCTTTACGGGGCGGGACTTCATTGCCCATCAGCACGTGAAAGATATGGTCGGCTTTGGCGGCATCCTCCACGCTTACCGAAAGCAGGGTGCGGGTGTCGGGGTTCATGGTGGTTTCCCATAGCTGCTCGGGGGTCATCTCACCCAGGCCCTTGTAGCGCTGTACCTCAATCTTCCTGGTGCCCTTCAGCTCTTTCATCAAATCTTCTTTCTGCTGCTCCGAATAGACCCAGTGCTCGTTTCTGGCCGCCTTTAAACGGTAGAGTGGCGGCTGGGCAATGTAGAGGTAGCCATTGCCGAGAAGCCCGGGCATGTGGCGGAAGAAGAAGGTGAGCAGCAGCGTGCGTATGTGCGAGCCATCCACATCAGCATCGGTCATCAGGATGACGCGGTGGTAGCGGAGCCTGGCAGCGTCGAAGTCATCATCAATGCCGGCACCCAGGGCGGTGATGAGAATTCGAATCTCCTCACTGGCGAGCATCTTGTCCGGCGGTGCCTTCTCCACATTCAAAATCTTACCGCGCAGCGGCAGTATCGCCTGAAACCGACGGTTCCGGCCCTGCTTGGCCGAGCCACCGGCGGAGTCGCCCTCCACCAGATACACCTCACAGTACGCGGGGTCTTTCTCCGAGCAGTCCGCCAGCTTTCCGGGCAGCGTGCCAGTATCAAGGCTGCTCTTCCTGATGATTAAATCGCGGGCTTTGCGGGCGGCCTCTCTTGCCTTGGCGGAGGTCAGGCACTTATCAATGATTCTTTTCGCTTCGTCAGGGTGCTCTTCCAGGTAACTGGAAAGCCCCTCCCCCACCACGCTCTCCACATGGCTCTTGACTTCGATGTTACCCAGTTTGCCTTTGGTCTGGCCTTCGAATTGTGGTTCGTGGATTTTGACGCTGATAATGGCGGTCAGCCCCTCCCGGACATCCTCGCCGGTAAGGTTCGGCTCACCATCTTTGACCAGTTTATTTTTATGGGTATAGTCGTTCAGCACCCGGGTCAGCGCCGAGCGGAAGCCGGTGAGGTGGGTGCCTCCGTCAACGGTATTGACGCAGTTGGCAAAGCTGAAAACAGACTCGGCAAAGCCGTCATTGTACTGGAGCGCCGCCTCGGCAATGGTGCCGTTTACCTCTTTGGCAATGTATATCGGGCGGGGGTGGCGAACCGTACGGCCCCGGTTCAGGTGGCGGACGAAGCTGGTGATGCCGCCCTCAAAGTAAAAGGTCTGCTCGCAGTCTCCCTTTTCGTCTCTGAGACTGATTTCCAGGCTTTTATTAAGGTAGGCCATCTCGCGAATTCGCTCGCTGAGGATGTCAAAATCATATGTGGCCTTCCCGAAAATCTCTTCATCGGCGTAAAAAGTGATGGTGGTGCCGGTATCATCGGCTTTGCCAATTTCTGTGAGCGGCCCCTGCGGTATGCCCTGGCGGTACTCCTGCTGGTACTCCTTGCCGTCGCGCCGCACATTGCAGCAGACATAGGAGGAGAGGGCATTGACCACCGAAGCCCCCACCCCATGCAGTCCGCCGGAAACCTGATAGATACGACCGCCGAACTTGGCGCCGGCGTGCAGGACGGTCATCACTGTCTCCAGAGCGGAAACACCGGTGGCGGGGTGGATATCTACCGGTATGCCTCTCCCATTGTCCACGACAGTAACGCCACCGTCTTCCCTGAGGGTGACCACGATTTTGTCGCAGCAGCCGGCCATGGCCTCGTCAATGCTGTTGTAGGTGATTTCATAGACAAGATGGTGCAGGCCGCGCTGGTCAGTGCTGCCAATGTACATGCCGGGGCGGCGGCGCACTGCCTCCCTTCCCCCCAGAACCTGAATGTCCTCGGCGGTATATTCGTTATTCTGGTTATTCGGTGTCTCAACAGAGGCTGGTTTCTTCCTGGCCATTCCTGATTATTTCTCCTTCCGATGAGGAAAAGAAAAAAGCAAGCTCGTCAATATCAGAGCTTGCCCTTAACATGTAGAAAAATCTTGCATTTATGCACGATTAAGTATAGCACAAATCAGCCTCGAAGTAAAGGCGGA
>DASRZK010000121.1:0-2263 GCA_035686505.1 Dehalococcoidales bacterium
CCAGGAGGTCAAGAAGGTACAGGAAGAAGGCAAGATAGTAGCCATGGTAGGCGACGGGATAAATGACGCCCCGGCGCTGGCACAGTCTGACATCGGCATCGCCATCGGCACGGGCACGGATATTGCCGTGGAGACCGGAGACATTACATTAATCAGCGGTGATTTGTCGGGAATCGTTACCGCCATATCCCTGAGCAAGCGTACCATGAGGACGATAAAGCAAAACCTCTTCTGGGCATTCGCCTACAATACGGCACTAATCCCGGTGGCCGCCGGCGTGCTGTTCCTGGCTTTCGGGCAAACGGGTGTCCCTTCCGGGCTGCAATTTATCCTGGGTGACTACGGATTCCTCAACCCGATCCTGGCGGCAGCAGCCATGGCCGCCAGTTCGATAACGGTGGTATCCAATTCACTACGTCTGAGAAGGTTTAAAACTGCCAAATTTGAAGACTCAGCTCAAGGAGGTGTCCTTATGGTAATTGACCCAGTCTGCAAGATGGAAATAAAAGAAAGTGAAGCCGCGGCTATTTCTGAATACAAGGGGAAGAAATATTACTTCTGTGCGGTGGGCTGCAAGAAAGCCTTTGACCAGAACCCGGAGAAATACCTAGCCAAAGAAAAGAAGTAGGCCTAGCATTAAGGCAAGAATGATAAGTTCAGCTATTCTGGAGTTTCATGGCAAGCGTTAGCAAACTGCTCAGGAATCGGAATTTCATCCTCATACTGGCCATCGTGCTTGGCCTCGCTATCGGCGAGCCGGTAGCGAGCAAGACACAGTCACTGGTGCTACCAGCTCTGGCACTGGTGATGACGCTCTCGGCAACCAACATAACTTCCCGCGAATTTACCTCGCTCAAAAACATGCCACGCCCGATACTAACCTCCCTGCTGCTTAACTACGTGGTGCTGGGGGGTTTAATTTTGCTTATGGCCTGGTGGCTGATAGATGACAGAGAACTGTGGACGGGATTTGTCGTCCTGGCCACGATCCCTCCCGCGGTGGCGGTGGTACCGTTCAGCTATGCACTGGGTGGTAACACCTTCTTTTCGCTAATGGGCATGGCGGGAGCTTACCTGGCGGCGCTGGTGATTATGCCAGTCGCAATGGCGTTGTTCCTCGGGGTTGAGTTCTTCGAGCCGGTAAAATTGCTGCTTATCCTCGGAGAACTAATCCTGATTCCAATAGTCGTTTCTCGAATAATGCTCGCCACCAAACTGGACAAACGCATTGCCAAGTGGCGGGGTACCATGGTCAACTGGAGCTTCTTCGTCGCGCTCTTCACCATCGTCGGGTTAAACCGGCAGGCTTTCTTCGGGGAGTTTGACATTCTTCTCAGGATTATAATAATCGCCGTCGCCACCTCTTTCGTTCTGGGTTATATTATTGAACTTATCACCAAAGCTCTGCATGTCGACCGGGCGACCAGTATCAGCCTGACACTGATGGGCACATTGAAGAACTACGGACTGGCCAGCGGAATCCTGCTGACACTTTTCGGGGAGAGAGCCGCGATTCCAGCGTCCGTCTGCACCGTATTCGGTATTTCAATGCTGGTCTGGCTGGGATTTCACTTCAGGAAAAAGAAATAACCGCTAGGTTGCTAATCTCTGTAAATAGCGGTGTGCCTGAAGGGCTGCCTTAGCCCCTTCGCCGGCGGCAACGATAATCTGCTTTTCCGGCACGTCAGTGACGTCACCGGCGGCATAGAGCCCAGGCATGGTGGTCTCACAGGCACAACTGACAGGCACCTCTCCCCACTTGTTGAGCTTTATGAGCTCTTTTGCGGCATTGGAATTAGGCACCAGGCCAATTTCGATAAATACCCCGGTAACCTTCAAAGTTTTCTTTTCACCGCTCTTGATGTCCTTGATGACGACTCCTGCCACCAAATCCTTACCCTTAATTTCCTCAGTCTGATATTCAATATAAGTATTCAGATTTTTGGCACCGGAAAGTCGGTCAATGAGTACAGGGTCGCCAGTTAACTTGGTTAGCGAAACGAGGTCAACATGCTCGGCAATTTTTACCATGTCGAGAGCTGCCTCAAGAGCTGAGTTGCCGCCACCAACGACTGCCACCTTTTGGCCGGCGAAAACAGGGCCATCACAAATGGCACAATAAGTTACTCCCCTGCCGGTCAGTTCCTTTTCACCCGGCACGCCGAGTTTTCGAGGGTTCTTGCCGGTGGTAAAGATGACCACCCTGGCCTGATACTCATTCCCAGCTTCAGTTATAGCTTCAAAGCCTTTTTTAATCTTTTTC
>DASRZK010000122.1:0-2772 GCA_035686505.1 Dehalococcoidales bacterium
GACGCTTTTGGTGCCATCAATACCAGTTTTTTTCTGGGCATCACCGCGGCGGCGGCCGCGCTCCTCTTCGCCAGCAGGCTATCTAAGTGGAGCACCTGGCGGGCAGGGCTGCCAGTGGCCTGCTTTATCATCACCGCCATCCTTTTGATTACCAACCTGTTTGGCGCCTACCTGAGCGATGTTCCACTCGCCGGTAAGAATCCCAACAAGGATATTCACCGTGCCCTTTATGAAAGACCTTCCCCGGCACGGATAGTAGAAACGCGGTGGAGCGCCTTCGGACGAACCGACCTCGTTGAGTACACCGAATATCCACAGCAGATGGAGATCTTCCTGGACGGCACGGCCTCGGCGCCGATGTACCAGTTTAGCGGCAACCTGGAAAACCCGGGAACGGCGGTGGAAAACCTGAAGACCACGTTTTCCGGCTACTTCCCCTTCTATTTTCTTACCGAAGAAGAAAAAGATAATGCCCTCATCATAGGACCCGGCGGCGGCCGGGACGTGCTGCTGGCGCTGATGGGCGGCGCTAGCGAGATTATCGCCGTTGAGGTCAACCAGGACCTCGTCGATGTGGTGCGGGAGTATGCCCACTATAATGGTGGTATTTTCACCGATTTTCCCAATGTAAAGATTATCGTTGATGAAGGCCGCAATTTCCTTAAAAGGCAAAAGGATAAGTACGACATAATAATGCTCAGCCTCCCGGTTACCCAGACCAGCCGCAGCCTTGAAGGCTACTCCCTGACGGAAAATTTCCTGTTCACCACGGAGTCCATCGGTGATTACCTGAACCACCTGACCGAGGAAGGGAGACTCATGGTGGTGACCCATGATGATTTCACCGCCTGGCGGCTGATTTCCATCTCGCTGGCATCCCTCGAACAGAGAGGTGTCCAGAATGCTGAGGCACTGAAGCAGGTTTATATGTTTGGCCTGAGTTCAGGCCAAAGCGTATACCCGTGTTTCGTTCTGAAAAAGACACCGTTTACGCCCGAAGAGGCACTGGTCCGACATGAGAAGTTGCTCCAGCTGGGCTATGAACCAACTCTATCTTACTTCCCATACCTTGAAGAGGAGGGAACGGTTAACCCGACGCTCAAGGACCTTGCCAGTGGCGACCTGAGTTTCCGCCAGGTAGAGAAATTTGCTGGCGAGATGGGCATGGATTTAAGCACGGTCAGTGATAACAGCCCGTTCTTCTACAAGATTGATGCCGGGCTGCCGCAACCGGTGTCGCTGGTTTTCTGGCTTTCATTCGCCCTGATGCTGCTCGTACTTGCCGGGCCGCCGATGTACTGGTATCTTCGCTCTTCCCGCGTGCGCGGCCCGCCAAAGGGACGCCAGGGCACAGGGAATAAACCAATCAAATCCGTGGCCCTGTTTGTGCTCATCGGTATTGGCTTTATGCTCATTGAGATTTCGCTAATCCAGAGGTTCATCCTCTACCTCGGCCAGCCGGTACTGTCCATGGCCGTCCTTCTGTTTTCATTGCTGACCGGTGCCGGCCTGGGCAGCATGTACAGCAGTCGCCTGACCCATGAGGGGATATATAAAGGAATAACGACGGCGGCCATCGCCGTTGGCTTATTGATAATCGTTTACATCTTCCTCATTCCCCTCGTTTTTAACCAGCTGCTTGGGCTCAATCTGGCGTTACGCCTGCTGGTTATGATTATCATGCTGGTACCCCTGGGTTTCCTGATGGGCTTCCCGTTTCCGCTTGGCATCAGGGCATTGAAAGAAATGGAGATGGATAGATACATTCCCTGGATGTGGGGACTGAACGGCGTGGGCTCGGTGCTGGGTTCGGCATTCACCATTGTCATTGCCATCAGCCTCGGTTTCGCTCAGGCATTGCTGCTCGGTGCCATCTGCTATCTGTTCGTTTTCCTCGTTTTTATAAAACATGGCATAATAAAGAGAATGCCTTAGATAGATATATGGTCATAATTCAAGCCAAAGCATTCTGGCAAGGAGGAATCCAATGGAAAAAATGAAAGAAGTCCAGAAGGTGGGCCAGTCCATATGGCTCGATTTCATTCAGCGAGGGCTGATTACCAGCGGTCAGCTAAAGCAACTGGTGGCTAACGGCGTCAGTGGCATGACCAGCAACCCCACCATTTTCCACAAAGCGGTAACGCAGGGACAGGACTATGATGCAGAGATAAAGTCCATCCTGAAATCAAAACCTGACGCAGGCATCATGGATATCTATGACCACCTTACCGTGGAGGATATCCAGATGGCGGCTGACGTGTTCCGTCCCGTTTATAACGCCAGCAACGGTATGGATGGACTGGTCAGCCTGGAGCCAGCGCCCGCACTGGCCTACGACACAGACGGGACAATCGCCGAGGCGCGCCGCCTGTGGCGGCTCGTAGACCGGCCCAACCTGATGATAAAGGTGCCTGCCACCCCACCGGGTATCCCGGCCATTGAACAGCTTTTTGCCGAAGGCATAAATATCAACATAACCCTCATGTTCTCCATGGCGCACTATGAAGCGGTTTCCCGAGCGTACCTTCAGGGCCTCGCCCGATGCTCCAACCCGCAGCCGATAACTTCGGTGGCTTCCTTCTTCGGAAGCCGCGTGGATACATATGTAGACCGCGAACTGGGAAAAATAGGCACTGAAGAAGCGCTATCGCTGCGCGGCAAAGCAGCGGTGGCCAATTCCAAGCTTGTCTACCGCCGTTACCGGGAAGTCTTCTCCAGCGCGGAATTTAGCAAACAGCAGCAGCGCGGCGCGCGTATCCAGCGAGTGCTCTG
>DASRZK010000123.1:0-2758 GCA_035686505.1 Dehalococcoidales bacterium
TTTCTTTAAAAAATATTTAAGGGATTTCAGCCTGCCCAGCTCAAGCCCGGCATCCACCGCCTTTAAATCCAGCTCCCTGAGTCTTTCGGAAACGGTCTCCGCGACCGCCGCTTTCAAGGCTTCTTCGGTAACCAGTCCGGTTATGACGACCGCGGCACCTAACATGATGATGTTGGCAACTACCTCGTTACCGAGTTCTTCAATCGCGGTCCCAGTCGCTGGAACCGGCACATATGCCAGGCCAGCGGTCTCTCTCGGGGAGACAAAGCCGTCATCATAAATGACGATGCCTGCCCCGGTCTTGACCTGAGAGATATATTTATCGTAAGCGCTCTGACACATGGCGATTAACACATCGGCCTCAAGCAGGTAGGGGAAGGCTATCGGCTGGTCTGATATGACGACTTCAGCCCGGCAAGCCCCGCCTCTGGCCGCAGCCCCGTAGGAATTGGTACCGCTGACCCATTTCCCGTCTTTAAAAGCGGCCTTACCTAGTATCGTCCCGGCGAGGACAATACCCTGTCCACCGTAACCGCAGAGCAGGGTCTGTTTAATCTGCGTCATCACTAAACTCCCCGGTTATTATCCTGCCCTCTAATTCTTCCGGACCCAATTTTGCTGCTTTTTCATTAGAAATGCACCTGCCCATGATAGTTTTAAGCATCTCGGCAGGTCCGCCCAGGTTGTTGCGCCGGCCAAACTGAACCGGGCAGGGCGTCACCGCTTCGATGAAGGCAAAACCTTCCGTCTGGAGGGCTTTCTTGATACTCTTAATCATCGCAAAAGGCTGGGTCACGGCGTACCTGGCGACATAGGTCGCCCCGGCCGCCTGCACCAGCCGGCAGAGGTCAAAGGGGCGGAAGGGGTTACCCTGATGCGTGGTCATGGTAATCGCCCCCAGGGGCGTGGTGGAACAGACCTGACCGCCGGTCATGCCGTAATTCATATTGTTGGCACAGATGACGGTAAGGTCGATATTACGGCGGGCGCCGTGAATAAGATGATTTCCGCCGATATCGGTAAGGTCACCATCACCACTGATAACCATTACCTTCAGTTTCGGATTGACCATCTTGGCGCCGGTGGCAAAGGCAATGGTACGGCCGTGCAGGGTATGGAGGGTGTCAGCATTGAAATGGGGGCTTGGTATCCACGCCGCACAACCGATGCCCGAGACAAACAGCATGTCATCCATATTTAATTTAAGCTCATCGATGGCCCTTAAAATCAGCCCCAGTAAAATCGCTTCACCGCAACCGGGGCAGAACGTGGTGACCCCTATTCCCGGACGCAAATATTGCTCAAGGTCCCTGGCCACTACAATAGCCTCCTCAACTGCTCCATAATCGTGTTCGGGTGGATAATTTCTCCATTCACCTGCGGGTATGGCACCACCTCACAAGAGGCGTACTTCATCACCTCGCCGACAACCTGACCCATGTTCATTTCCGGAACCAGTATTTTCTTTACCCGCGACCCAATATCTTTTACCAGCTCAGCGGCAAAAGGCCAGAGCGTTTTCAAGCGCACCATCCCGATTTTATAGCCTTCCTCCCGCATTCTCTCAACGGCAAATAATGCACTTCTGGCCGTGAAACCGTAGCCAATAACAACCACGGCGGCATCCTCCAGGTAGTAGTCTTCATGGTCAATAATTTCCTGACCGCGGTTCAGTATCTTGATGTGCAGCCGGGTCACCAGCCTTTCCTGAATCTGGGGATGAGTTATCCGCCTGACGCCGAACTCATCATGAGTGGAACCGGTCACCAGCAACTTTTCACCTTCGCCAAAGGCAGGCATAGGCGGAACGCCATCATTCTCTTCGGTACCAAAAGGTGGCGCCCCGGCTTTCTTCTCACGACTGAATAGCGTCACGTCTCCCTTTACCTGAATCCGTTCCCGCAGGTGGACAGTCGCCTCTTCCGCCATAAGCAGAACCGGGACCCGGAACCTTTCGGCGAGATTAAAAGCGTTAATCGTCTGGTCGTATAGCTCCTGCACAGACCACGGAGAAAGAGCAATGGTCAGGTTGTCGCCGTGCGGGCCCCACTTGGCCTGCATAATGTCGCCACTGCCAACCCGGGTAGCCTGCCCGGTACTGGGGCCGGCTCGCTGGGCATCGACAAGAACCAGCGGCGTTTCGGTGAAGGCAGCGTAGCCAAGACCTTCCTGCATGAGGCTGAAGCCAGGTCCAGAGGTGACCGTCATCGCTTTGGCGCCAGCCCACGCGGCCCCGATACAAGAGCAAATAGAGGCAATCTCATCTTCCATCTGCATGAATACCGCGCCAACGTCGCAAAATCTAACCGAGAGTCTCTCGGCAATTTCGGTGGCCGGGGTAATGGGATAACCGGCGCAGTAGCCGCACCGAGCGGCAATGGCACCCTCAGCGACAGCTTCATCTCCGGAAAAATAGTAGCTCCCTTCAGGAAGCATACTTTTCAATTTCTGTGATGGCATTAAAACTTCGCCTACATCAAAATATCGCGACAACTCAAGAAAAAGGCAGTCTTTTCCGCAAAAGCGTATCTATCCCAGACGCCATTATACACCATAATAAATGGATTTCGCCAATACCGTTAACGACATTTTTAGTACTATTGTGATTTTATCGTCAAATACGGGAGAGCCAGTGCTTGCTATCTGAAGCCGAAAATTTTATAATGTCAATCAGACTGAACGACTGAATAACTGAAGTCTCGACTTAAGCCCAAAACCCGCATGGAAAGGAAACTGCCATCAAGAAGCCTGGCTATCT
>DASRZK010000124.1:0-3884 GCA_035686505.1 Dehalococcoidales bacterium
GTACGGCCGCTTGCGCGGAGCGATGCAGTTGGGATGGTCGCTTTCAAGAGAGAACAGGGCACCGCGGTTCTGCAGGCAGATGCCCGTTCCCTCAGCGACGATGCCGGAGCCGAAGGCGTTATACAGGCTGTTTATCAGAGAGATGCTGTTGCCATCCCTATCCGT
Source organism: Dehalococcoidales bacterium (assembly GCA_035686505.1). GTDB lineage: Bacteria > Chloroflexota > Dehalococcoidia > Dehalococcoidales > RBG-16-60-22 > E44-bin89. Next base: position 166 of record DASRZK010000124.1, read on the forward strand.
CGCCGCCAGGTAAACCGTATTTCCTTCGCTCCCCGGAACCCCTGCAGTCACATGCTGGCTCGCTCTTTTTCCGTTAATCAAGCCTCGCCTGCTTTCCGCATAACTTTTGTCGAGCAACTGATTTAAAGGGATGTTTACAAAATCGGGGTCGGCGACGTATCTATCAGCATCGGCAAAGGCCAGCTTCAGCGCTTCGAGCAGCAGGTGCAGATACTGCGTCGAGTTGTGCCCCATTGACTTCAAATCATAGCCTTCCAGCATATTCAGAGCGGGCAGCGTGACCAGACCCTGTCCGTTCGGCGGGCATTCGAACACTTCATAGCCGCGGTAATTGGCACTGATGGGCGTTACCCAATCGGACGAATGGTCGTTCAGGTCTTTCATGGCAATCAGTCCACCGTGCTTCTGAGAGCAGGCCAGGATTAACTCGGCGATTTCGCCCCTATAGAAGACATCCTTTCCGTCCCGCGCTATCTTTTTCAACGTATTCGCCAGGTCTGGCTGCACGAATAGTTCGCCGGCTTCAGGGGCCCGTCCACCGGGCAGGTAAGTGCGGGCAGCGGCCGCGTCCTTTTCCAGCTTTGGCTGGCTTTCCCGCCAGCGGAGGGCGGTTATCTCGGTAACCGGGTACCCCTTTTCGGCAAGGGCAATGGCCGGAGCCAGCACCTGACTCAGTTTCATCGTGCCATACGCGTCAAGCAAGGTGCACCAGCCATCCAGTGTCCCCGGGATGGTAACGGTATGAATACCCGTTTCCGGCATTTTTGAAAAGCCCAGGCTTCTCATTTTCTCCAGACTGGCGGCATTCGGGGCGCGCCCGCTGGCATTAAGAGCTTTCAGTTCCCCGCCTTTGTGGAGATATACCAGCGCAAAGAGATCGCCACCCAGGCCAGTCATCATCGGCTCAACCACGTTCAGGGCGGCGGCAGTAGCGATGGCAGCATCAATAGCATTGCCGCCCTGCTGGAGTATGCTCACTCCGGCCTGCGTTGCCAGATATTGACTTGAGGCCACCATACCACCCGTGCTCGTCACTGCGGTACGCCGGGACGGAAACATGTATTTCATGCGCTCACCTCTCTTTTTTTGTTATCACGCCAAATAGCGCCACTAATTATAATAACATCAGCATCGACCAGTTTCCACAGACCGGTATTTCAATACCTGTGGAAATCGAGAGCCAGTTGGGCTAGAATAGGGAGCGGCTATTGCTGAAACAAAGAAAAGGAGTGAACATGCCGGAATTATCAGAAAAGGAAATGCTGGAGAAATTACGCGGCTTCAATACTCCGTCAATCACCAATATCGTGGCCACATATCCAAAAAACCCGCTCTGCCTGGGGCTTTACGAGCCCTGGCGCCAGAAATGGTACACTGACCAGTCAGTCCGCTGCCTCTTTCCCGAGCTGCCAGCCCGGATTGGCTATGCCGTGACTGTCGTCTTTGCCCTGCCCAACCCGAACTATCAGCGCTGGTCACTTATCGACCTGTATGAAACGATAGCTAAAGCGAAAAAACCGGCAATCCTGGTTATCAAGCAGGACTTCCCGCCTGAGATACTACCCAGAGTGGGGCTGGCCGGAGGCCAATTGAGCTCCGCCCTCAAAGTCTGCGGGGTGGTCGGGGTAGTCACCGACGGCCCGACTAGAGACGTCGATGAGATACGCCGCCTGGGAATGCAATATCTCACCACCGGAGTAACGCCGGGTCATGGGGAAATGGCGATAAGTGCCATTAACGTACCGGTATCAGTGGCCGCGATGGATGTTGTCCCCGGTGAAATCGTTCATATGGATGAAAATGGCGCCGTCAAATTCCCGGCAGATAAACTGGCTGACGTCTGCCAGAACATCGACGCCTTTACCGCGAAAGAGCAAGCCCGCGCCGATGATGTACTGGCCACCAAAACATTTGCCCAGTTGAAAGCTGCCTGGAAACGGGAAGACCTGCCGGGGTAAAAAATCAGTTTATATTGCTGGTTTAAAGGATTAAGGCACCTGTCTATTTGCCCGGTGAAGCCAGTTTGGCATCCTGTATGATTTCCGCCATCCACCGGGATGCCTTGCCCACCACTTCCGGGCAGTGGATGTCATGGGCGCCGGCATTGTGGAACTTCTCGTATTCCTGCTTGTCAGCCAGGTAGTAACTGCGACCCATCACCTTGGTCTGGATATTGTGACAGATAAAGGAACCGTACTCGTCAATGAATTTCTGGCGCAGCTTTCCCGCCAGTTCGTGGGTCTTGAAACGAATGCCTTCGGGGTCGCTGAAATTGTCCCGCTCCCGGCCTACTATATGACCCAGCACCATAAGAGCGCCGACGTAGGCGCCGCAGCTGCCTTCGCTGGACATGGCTGAACCACCGGCGAGTGCGGTGGCCGACTTGAAAATATCATCGCTTCTGACGTCAAAAACATCCTGGAGCGCGGCAATAGCACACTGGCTACAGCCACGGTAGGTCTTTTCGTAGTGCTTACCAAGCTCATAGGCTTTTTCAGTAGCTTTCTCCGCCATAATTCCGACCTCCTTTTAACTGAACTCAGTCCAAACTGACGGCCAGACCTATTGTAGCAATTCAGGAAAGCAACATCAAGGTAGGAGTTATCGGCTTTACACGCCGAGCAAACTTGCTCATCGACAGCTCATTTACCTCTGCCCCGGCTCACTGAACTGGGGACGATACGGCGCGGCGGCCACAATTACCTCCACGCTGACGCCGGTGGCGCTTCTGGTCCTGGCGGCTATTGCCTCCAGTTTTTCGGCCGGAACCTCCCGCAACGAGGAGGCCGCGGAAGGGCGGTGGAGGGAGTAAATCTGGGCCTGCACCGGTTTTATTTCCCCAACACGCTCAATCCACGAAGCTATTTTCCTGTCATCAACATTCTGAAAGGCCCCGTCGACGAACATCGTCTGCAGGGTAACGTTCTCCATAGATTTCAGGTTTTCCAATATCTCCTGGTACTCGACCTGCGGACAGGGGCGGTTTATCTCCTGGAATGTCTCAATATCACCCGCATCGAGCTTCATTATTTTAAAATCCAGCCTGTCGAGCGCGAAGCGCACCTTGCCCATCGCCACAGTTGAGGAGTTGGTCAGCACACCGAGACGGGCGGCGGGGCAGTATCTTTTCTTCAATCTACCGGCGATGTCTACCAGCTCAGCGAAGCGGGGGTGCAATGTTGGCTCGCCATTGCCCGAGAAAGTAATGTTGTCTATTCCCTCGTTACTATGTTCAACAAGGACCCGCTCCAGTGCCCTGCCAAAATCTTCCACGGTCGGGAAATCTTTCTCATATGGCACGGTATCAAGCGTGCTGACATCGGTCCAGCCGTACTGGCAGTACACGCAATTGAACGAACACAGTTTATAACGCACCGGGGAAAGATTTAACCCGAGTGACCGTCCCAGCCTCCGCGACCTCACCGGACCGTAAACGATGCCGGTTTTCAACGGGATACCCTGTGCTCTTGAATCTGGCTCAGACATCTGTTTTTCTGACATAACTTTCCGTTGCGTAAAAACTCCTCCAGCGCCTCAGTCCACCTATAATCACCATAGAAGATTATAATCACCCTGTCAAATTTACTTCATTTGGTTCCCAGATACCGCGGTGTCTGCCTGAGCACAATGAATATTCCGGCCAGAATGAGGATACCCCCCATGAGCTCTTTCGCCGTTGGCACCTCATGCAGGATGAAATAGCCGAGCAAAGTCGCTCC
>DASRZK010000125.1:0-3663 GCA_035686505.1 Dehalococcoidales bacterium
GTTGGTGACATCAACCACGCTCTTGCCCCCGGCGAGCTTGAAGCGCATGATTTCTCTGATTGCCAGCGCTTCATCGTTGAGCAGCAGGTTGTCGCGGTTCTCGAAGACGTGAAAGCGAATCCAGCCTGCCATATCCAGCGACAGCGGTTTTTCCGCCATTGTCCTGGCGGTGACACTCTCCTCGGCGAGCTTGAAACGCACGGTCAGGTCAAGTAAGAGGTGTTCGTGGGGCAGGGTTAAGCCCAGGTCATCACCATCAATCAGGCCCAGTACCGTCTGCGCTTTACCGGCAAGCTTTTTCTCCATCACGCCTCCTTCTCTTTAATTAACCCGGTAGCGTTCAATCGTCTCATCATTTAGTTCAATACCCAGGCCCGGCCCGTCAGGTACGTGGACGTAGCCATCGGCATCAAGCTCCAGTTTTTTCCTGGTCACTTCCCATCTGAGCGGGCTTTCCGCCACGCAGTACTCCACGATGAAAGTGCTTTTGCGGGACGCGAGAAAATGAAGGCTGGTCGCCAGGTTGATATCGGACGCCCAGTGGTGGTTGACCACCTTCAAACCTCTGTCCTCAGCTAAATCGGCAATCCTCATTGATTCGGTAATGCCGTTACGGACCAGGTCAATCTGCGCGATGTGGATGCCGCCGCGCTCAATCAGTTCTCTAAAGGCATGACGCCCGGCTTCTCCCTCGCCGGCGGCAATCGGTATTCGGGAAACACCGGTTATCTGCCGGTAGCCGTCAAGGTTGTCCCTGGCGAGTGGCTCTTCCAGCCAGAAAACGTTATAATCCTCGAACTGCTGGGCGCGTTTGATGGCGGTGGCCGTGTCCCAGCAGCAGCCAGCGTCAATCATCAGGTTGCAGTTATCGCCGATTCCCCGCCTCGCCCCCTCGACCAGTTCAAGGTCCAACTTTTCGCTTTCTCCCATCGGGTGCCAGCCGAATTTGACCGAGGTGAAACCTTTATCCAGCCACTTTTTACCTTCTTCGGCGGTTTCCTTGCCGTTACTGCCAAATAGTGTGCTGGCGTAGGCAGGTATCCTGGTATGGAACGGCCCGCCGAGAAGTCGGTACAGCGGCTGGTTGTAGTATTTGCCGGCGATGTCCCAGAGGGCGATGTCAATGCCGCCGATGGTATGCATGACGACGCCGCCCCGCCCGTAGTCAAAGGTGGCCTGGTACATGCGGTCGTTGAGCTGGCGGATTTCCAGAGGGTTCTGGCCGATGATGACACTGGCCAGGCCAGAGGCAGGGCTGGTGGCAAGCGGGGCGTCTACGGTAGCCCTGACCACCGATGGGCAGGAATCCACCTCGCCGATGCCGACGATGCCTTCATCGGTATGGACTTTTATAACCAGTGTCTGGCGGACAATCAGGCGCGGTCCGGCGTATGACTCGGGAAGGCGCAGTTCTATGGCTTCAACTCCGGTGATTTTCATAGCAAATCCGCCTCTTTTCTAGAGCAGCCCGGCGTACTGCAGCGTTTTTTTGATTTCTGCTTTTTCCGCGTTACCCAGCGGCACTATGGGGCTGCGCGCCGGCCCGGCGGGTCTGCCGAGCATATTGACTGCTTCTTTTACGGGGGCGGGGAAGTTTTGAGGTACACTTATGGCGCGGGAAATGGGCAGCAGCTTGAAAAAGATATCCAGTGACTTTTCCCTTTCCTTCTGCTGTATCGCCTGGAAGAGGTCAACCACCATGCGAGGTGCAATATTGGCCAGGGCCAGGATGGCGCCATGGCAGCCGAGGGCAAAGCAAGGCAGGGTGATGTCATCGCCGCCGGTCAGAATCGCCATTTTATCGCCGACCCGTCGCAGCACCTCGGCAAAGTAGCTCAGGTTGCCGCTGCTGTCCTTCAACGCCGCGATGTTGTCGATTTCGGCCAGCTTTTCCAGTGTCTCGGGGGCGATTTCGACCTGAGTATGCGGCGGAATGTTATAAAGGCAGATGAGGATGTCCACCGCATCCGCGATGGAGGCATAATGTTTATATAACCCCTCCTGATTGGGTATCTCATAAAACGGGGTAACAATCATAACCGAATCCGCGCCAGCATTTTTAGCTTCTTTAGAGCGTTCGATAACCTCGCGGGTGCTGGTGGCGCCGGTACCGGCCATAACGGGGACCCTGCCATTGGCCGCTTTTACGGTGGCCTCGGTTACCTTCACGCACTCCTCTCGGGACAGGGTGGCGGCTTCACCGGTGCTGCCGAGGCACATTATCTGACTCACGCCGCTTTCAATCAGAAAATCCACATTCTTCTTCAGGCCAGCTAAGTCCAAGTCTCCGCTGCTGGTGAAGGGGGTCAACATTGCCGGGATAATGCCGCTGAAGCTCATCTTATTGGCCATGGTTTAACCTCCTTGCGCTTGAGATTTGCTTCGCCAGTGTAAAATTCAAATAATTATAGCATTTCTGTCAATTTTCCACATTCATTCTGTATGCAGAACAAGTCATGCTATAATACACAGATGCCAGAAAGGAGGTTTGGTGAATGCCGGATATAGCAGTGAACGGTGTACGGATGTTTTACGGGGAACGAGGTTCCGGAACGGCCATGGTATGGGCGCATGGGCTTGGTGGCACCTGGCAGGAATGGGCAGGGTTAATGGAATTCTTTCAGGACCGCTATCGGGTGGTCGCCTACGATGCCAGAGGACACGGAGACTCGGAAAAGCCCATCCGACCGGAGGCGTACTCGCAGGACATCATGGTAGAGGACATGCGCGGCGTAATGGACGCGCTTGACATAAACAGGGCCATAGTCGGCGGGCATTCCATGGGCGCGAATGTGGCGCTCAATTTTGCTCTCCGCTACCCGGAACGATGTATCGGGCTCATCCCCGTTGGTATCGGGTCCGGTTCATCAGATAGAGAATGGTGGCGAGAATGGTGGGGGCACATGGCGGACACCGCCGAAAGGGAAGGGATTGCCGCCTATGTAGAAGAAATGAAGAAGCTGCCGGCCTGGGGCGTCGCTTTCGCTGACCCCAGGCTGGGAAAGTCACTCATTCAGGCTGAGCTCACTAACTCGCCTCAGGCAATTGCCTCTGTTATCCGGGGCGTGCAAAAAGAGCGTCCCAGTATCTTTGAACTGGCGTCCAAACTGGAAAAACTGCCGATGAAAACCCTGGTGATGATGAGTGAGGGCGATGAGCCAGTGGTGGAGTGCTCCCGTTTCATGGCTGAGCATATTCCGCAGGCAACGCTCGAGATAGTCCCGGCTAAGAGCCACTGGACCCACCTCGAGGCACCGGAACGATTTCTACAGGCAGTGGGCCAATTTGTCAGGCGTCTGAAAGAGAGTTAAAAACAACTCATCACTGATTTGGAGTGTTGGCATGATATACCGAAAATTAGGCAGGACGGGCATTGATGTCGGGGTGGTGGGGCTGGGGGCGGAGTACCTTGAATTTGAGTCGGTAAATACGGTTATTTCCGTGGTGCACAGGGCTATTGACCACGGCGTGAACTATATTGACCTGTTCCTGGCCTCGCCCGGCGTGCGTGATAATTTCGGCAAGGCTTTGAGGAATAAAAGGCAAAAGGTGATGGTTGCTGGGCACCTTGGGGCGGTCATGCGCCATGGCCAGTACAGTCGGTCAAGGGACAGGATTGAGTGCCTGTCTTATTACGAGGACCTGCTCCGGAGGCTCAAAACC
>DASRZK010000126.1:0-6416 GCA_035686505.1 Dehalococcoidales bacterium
GATATAGAGCCAGCGAGTGCTATAGGCCATTTCCTTCTTTCCCAGGTATATACACCGCCTACTACAGCAAATATTGCCGTTAAGAAAAGCGGCCAAAATGCCCAAAGCTCAACAGATACGAAGAAAAATAAACCGCCTATAACGGTCAGAGTTCCAGCTACAATCGGCATCCATTTCCTGTTCATTTTTTAACTCGCCTGATTTATTAGTCGTAGTATAGCTCAAGAAGCGGTGATTTGTCTTGGAGGTTAAATAGCAGTTAATATAGTAAATAATGAAGGAAAAACTAAAGCACACCCTTGCTCAAAGAAAAAAACAGCGCATCATCGATTCTAGACGGACTCCCGCCGCGGTGCTGGTGCCCATCTACGAGAAAGACGGGCAGTACCACATTCTGTTCATCAAGCGCACAGAGTGGGTGGAAAAGCACAAGGGCGAGATATCCTTTCCCGGCGGAGTTTATGAAGCGTATGATGGCACACTGCTGAACACGGCCCTGCGGGAGAGCACCGAGGAAATAAACCTGAAACCCGATGATGTTGAAATTCTGGGCGAGCTTGATGACGAGGTAAGCGTTAAGACGAATTATATCATTACACCTTTTCTGGCGTGCATCCCCTGGCCGTATGAATTCAAGGTAGACGGATACGAAACTGAGGCGATAATTGAAGCCCCCATCCCGGCGCTGATGGACATAGGCTACTCACGCCAGGAATCAGTAGACGGCGAAACGGTCACCATATACTATTATAACTATCAGGGCAGGGTAATCTGGGGCGCCACCGCCCGCATCCTGACCAAGTTCCTGGATATCTTTGCTCGGGCCGCGACACTTTAACCACTACCTCGTTTTCGGCTTGTTTCATACAATAGTTTTTATCCACCCCCATCTACGAGGTTAATATGCGGCATAGTTAATATTTATTTATTAACTTTTATAATATTAAACTATTGACTTTATTTAAAATGGATTATATAATTTATTCAGAGGTATTTATTCAGCCATGGCCAGGAAAGATTATTATGAAACGCTGGGCGTCAGCCGCAGCGCCAGTGAACAGGAGATAAAGAAAGCATACCGTCGGCTGGCACGCCAGTATCACCCCGATGTGAACCCCAACGACAAGTCGGCCGAGGCCAGGTTCAAAGAAATCAACGAGGCCCATGAGGTCCTCTCCAACAAGGAGAACCGCAAGAAATACGACAAATACGGGGACCACTGGCAGCACGCCGAGCAATTTGAACAGGCACAGCAGCAGCAAGCAGCTTTCCGGGGCTTCGGGGGGGCCGGCGGGGCTACCAGCTTTCAATTTGAGGGTGAGGACATGGGAAGCCTGTTTGACGACTTGCTGTTTGGTGGGGGGCGCACACGCACCTACACGCGGCGCACCCGAACGATGCGCGGCAGGGACCTGGAAACGCCCGTGGAGGTAACCCTTGAGGAAGCATTTCATGGTACCAGCCGAACCCTCAGCCTCCAGTCGGAAGAGCCCTGCCCTGCCTGCAAGGGCACTGGCCTGATACAGAATGTGCCCTGTGCCACCTGTCAGGGTGCCGGAAGAGTGCCCCGCATGAAGCGACTTGAAGTCAGGATACCGGCCGGGGTAAAGACCGGCTCGCGGGTGCGTATTGCCGGCAAGGGTACCCCCGGCTATAACGGCGGCGCCAGTGGCGACCTTTATCTAGTGGTATCGGTGAGGCCGCATCGTCAGTTTGAGCTTCGCGGCGACGACCTGCACGTAGAAGTCCCGGTGCCGCTGACCGTGGCGATGCTGGGCGGGGAGGTGCAGGTACCAACACTGAAGGGAAAGCTGGCACTTAAGGTTCCTCCGGAGACACAGAACGGGCGTTCTTTCCGTCTTGCCGGGCAGGGAATGCCCCACCTGGGCAATTCATCCCACGGCGATATGTTTGCCAGGGTGAATATTGTCCTGCCCACGAAACTATCAGATAAAGAAAAGGAACTTTTCCAAAAGCTGAGCGAACTTCGACCCGCCTGATTGGGAGGTGAATTTATATGGCACAAAACGATGAACCGAGATACGTCATCAGCATTGCCGCCAGGATTCTGGGCACACAGACTTATACGCTGCGTTACTACGAAAGAATCGGCCTGATTGAGCCGAAACGTTCGCAGGGCAACATCAGGCTCTACTCAGATAAAGATATCGACCTGCTCCGCCGGGTCAAGGCACTGGTTGAGGACATGGGGGTAAACCTGGCCGGGGTGGAGGTCATTCTGCGTTTAGTGCAGCGGATGGGCGAGATGCAGAACGAAATGGAAAAGCTGGAATCTGAGGTAAAAAGGCTAGGAGGTAAGTAACAGATGAGGCAGGAGAGATTTACGGAACTGGCACAGGAAGCACTGGCCGCTTCCCAGCAACTGGCAATCCAATATAAACATATTCAGTGGGAAGTAGAGCACATTTTGCTGGCGCTGCTCCAGCAAGAGAGAGGCCTGGTTGGTGATATCCTGAAAGAACTTAATATAGATACAGAAGCGGTGAAGCGGGAGATGGAAGCGGCTCTGGAGAAGGTCGCCAAGGCCACCTATGAAACGACTCAAATTTATGCCACGCCTCGCGTGGCTCACGTATTGAAGCTAGCCGAGGAGGAGGCAAACCGGCTTAAAGATGAATATATCAGCACCGAGCATCTGTTAATTGCCATCGTTGTCGAAGGGAAAGGCGGAGCCGCCATTCTGAAGCGATTTGGCGTTGACCAGGAAAAGGTCTATGGCGTTTTACAACAACTCCGCGGAGGGCACAGGGTTACCGATGCCCGTGCGGAGAGTCGCTACCGCTCGCTACAGAAGTACGGTCGCGACCTCACCGAGTTTGCCCGGCAGGGCAAGCTCGACCCCGTCATTGGCCGCGAGGCGGAAATCAAGCGGGTCATGCAGATACTCACCCGGCGCACCAAGAACAACCCGGTGGTTGTCGGCGAGGCCGGCGTGGGCAAGACCGCCATCGCCGAGGGACTGGCCCAGAAAATCGCCGCCGATGATGTCCCCAACTCCCTCAAGGGCCGACGCGTAGTGGCGCTTGACATGGGCTCTCTGGTGGCGGGCAGCAAATTCCGCGGCGAGTTCGAAGAACGTCTTAAAGCGGTCATGGACGAAGTCCGTCAGGCCCGGGGGCAGGTCATCCTTTTCATCGATGAGATTCACACCGTTGTTGGCGCCGGAGGCGCCGAGGGCGCCATTGACGCCAGCAACATGCTCAAGCCAGCGCTGGCCCACGGCGAGCTGCAGTGCGTTGGCGCCACCACCATCGACGAGTACCGCAAGTTCATTGAAAAGGACAAGGCACTGGAGCGGCGTCTGCAGCCAGTATTCCTTGGTGAACCAACGGTTGAGGCCACGATAGAGATACTGAAAGGCTTAAGGCCCCGGTACGAATCACACCACAAGATTAAAATCTCCGATGAGGCTCTGGAGGCGGCTGCTCGTCTCAGTCAGCGTTACATCTCGGACCGGCACCTGCCGGACAAGGCGATTGACCTTATCGATGAAGCAGCGAGCAAGATACGTATTGATACCGAAAGCGCCACGCCGGAAATCCGCTCGCTCGAGCAACAATTGAACCAGCTCACCAATGAGGAGGAAGCTGCTTCGCAGCGTCAGGACTATGAGCAGGCCGCTCAGCTCAGGGCGGAACGTCTCAAGCTGGAAGAAGAATACCAGCAGGCGAAGAATGAGTGGCTCAAGCAGGAGAAAATCAGCGAGACAGTGAACGAAGAACACATCGCCCATCTCATCTCCAGCTGGACCGGCATACCCGTTTCCCAGATGCTGGAGGGCGAGGCGGAAAAACTGCTGCACATGGAAGAGAGAATCCACGAACGATTAATCAATCAAGAGGAGGCAGTCACCGCCGTCTCCGAAGCCATTCGCCGGAGCCGCACCGGACTGAAAGACCCGAGACGGCCCATCGGCAGTTTCATCTTCCTCGGGCCAACCGGCGTGGGCAAGACCGAGCTCGCCCGTACCCTGGCCTGGTTCCTCTTCGACGATGAAAACGCCATGGTGCGCCTTGATATGTCCGAGTACCAGGAGCGGCATACAGTATCCCGGCTCATCGGTGCTCCCCCAGGCTATGTGGGTTATGAGGAAGGGGGCCAGCTTACCGAGGCGGTACGGCGACGTCCTTACCGCGTTATCCTGCTTGACGAAATCGAGAAAGCGCATCCCGAGGTCTTCAACAGTCTGCTCCAGCTTCTAGATGATGGGCGTCTCACCGATGGTCACGGCCGGACAGTCGACTTCAAGAACTGCGTCATCATCATGACCAGCAATGCCGGCGTAGAGCATATTAATCATGAATCGTCGCTCGGTTTTACCCCGCGTAAAGAAGAAGCTAAGGCAGACAACCAAAGGTACGAAGCGATGAAGGAAAAGGTAATGGCCGAGGTAAAGAGGACTTTCCGTCCCGAATTCCTCAACCGCCTCGACGAGACCATCGTTTTCCATGAGCTTACCAAGAAACAACTGAGGAGCATCGTCGACCTGATGGTCGGAGACCTGCAGAAGCGCCTGGCAGAACGAAAGCTGGACATTGAACTCACGGAAAAGGCAAAATCATGGCTGGCCAAGGAAGGTTATGACCCGGTCTTTGGCGCCAGACCTCTGCGGCGGGTTATAGAACGCTACGTGGAAAACCCTCTGTCAACCAAGCTGCTCAGGGGAGAATTCAAAGAGGGTGATACCGTGAAAGTTGAGCTTGGCGACAAAGGTTTGACCTTCGTCGCCAGGGCTTCCGCCAAGGCCGCCGCTTGAGTGTCCCCAGGAATTTTATTCACCCGGCCTTGCCATAAGGCGAAAAATTCATGTAGAATAGGGCGACATGTCCGAAAAAGAACCAGGGAAGAACCACACCAGGCTAGCCTATCTCCTGGGCATCTTCGGTATCGTAGCTACTATACTTATGGCGGGAGCCGTTATTTACTACTGGCAGTGGGTCCGGGCTCTCGGCGCATATGGATACGTAGGGGCCTTTCTCATCAGTATTCTTGGCGGGGCCACCATTATTGTACCGGTACCCATGCTCGCCGTTGTCTTTGCCCTGGGCAGGGTAATGGAATACACCTGGCTGGTCGGCATTGCCAACGGCCTGGGAGAGACTATCGGGGCACTGACCATTTACATGACAGGTTACGGGGGCGGGTCAGCCTTATATTACCGGACACCCGGCAGGCTTCATACTGCCTACGTAAGAATGATGGGGCTGATGGAGCGGCGGGGCTGGCTGGTCCTGTTTGTGCTCGCCTCTATACTTAACCCCTTCTTCTATCCCGCAGCCCTGGCCGCCGGGGCACTGCGCTTTGGCGTCAAACGATACTTTATCATCACCTGGGCGGGAAAGACAATCAAGGGCATGACCGTAGCCTACGCCGGTTACTGGGGGTTGCGCGGCCTGCTCAGGATGCTCGGAGCCCCAATCTAATCAGCGTTCCTCTATAGTTATCCGCAGAATTTTATCACCTTCGAACTGCGGGTTCTGATTCGGGTCTCTCGCTGTCAGCTTCTCGAGGACATCCATTCCCTCAATCAGCCGACCGAACACGGTGTGCTTGCCATCGAGGCCGTGCTGCGGCGCAAACGTGATGAAGAACTGGGCGCTGTTGGTGTTTGGTCCAGAATTGGCCATGGAGAGCACTCCGGCATCGTGTTTGCGCGCGGTAAACTCGTCATTAAAACGGTAACCGGCGGTTCCCATTCCCGTACCGGTCGGGTCACCGCCCTGAGCCATGAAGTCCGGTATGACCCGGTGAAAAGTAGAGCCATCATAAAATCCTTCCCGCGCCAGAAAGACAAAGTTGTTCACCGTCACCGGTACATCGCTGGCGAATAGTTCCGCCACCATGCTTCCCTTTTCCGTTTCAATAGTCGCCGTATACTGCTTGCCGATATCGATAGTCATTGGCGGCGGTGATGAATAGGTCTTCGGTTTGGCTTCTGGTACCTGCTCCGGTGCCTTCTCACCGCATGAAATTGCCACGAGCGCCATCAGTAGAATAACCACAAGCAGAGAGACAGTTCTCTTCATCATTACCCTCACCTCTTGCCTGAAAGAATTTATATTATTGGTGATTGTAACTGATTTATCCATTAAAAACAATCACTCTGGTGCGGTCCATATAAAATGAAGGAGCATAATACTGAAGTTGCCAACTAACCTGCTTTGTGATAAATTATATGCGTAAATAAGGGGCTGTAGCTCAATTGGGAGAGCGTTTGACTGGCAGTCAAAAGGTCGGGGGTTCGAATCCCCCCAGCTCCACCAGAAATTGAAGCTAAAAAAGGCCCTTATGCTTATTAATGCATAAGGGCCTTTCCGTTAATTGGCAATAATTTGGCAATAATCGTTTACAAAGTCTTTACGGTATCCTCTTGCTTTGGCATAACAATATTATCG
>DASRZK010000127.1:0-2406 GCA_035686505.1 Dehalococcoidales bacterium
TCTCCCTTTATGAAAGGGAGACGCTTGGTTTCCCCCTTTTGTAAAGGGGGATTAAGGGGGATTTAAAAAACATCAAATGCTTGAATTCTGATACGTTTAGTGATAAAGTTTATGCGGTGCAAGAAAAGCTTTTGATTGATATAAAAACCGGAGATAGCTATCTCCCGGAAGTATTCTGGAGGTAGCTTTATTTTGCCTGTTTCTGGATACGCCTTGTTTTTAAAGCTATTATATTAACTTCACTCCATACCTGATTAAATCTGGGTAGAGCTGAAGTTTGGAAAGGTATTGTGGACAATGTATAAAATACTGAAACGAGAAGACCTCACCCCCAATATCCACCTCTACAAGTTCGAAGCTCCGGAAGTGGCCAGGAAGGCCCAGCCCGGTCAATTCGTCGTTATCCGCATTGATGAGAGCGGAGAGCGTATCCCGCTGACGGTGGCCGACTGGGACGAGAAAGAAGGCAGCGTGACCGTGGTCTGCATGGAAGTCGGCACCACCACGCAGCGGCTGGCCAAACTGGGCAGCGGGGATGCCATCGCCGATTTCGTCGGCCCGCTGGGCAACCCGACGGAAATTGAAAAATTCGGCACCGTCTGCTGTGTGTCGGGCGGTTTTGCCGTGGCGGTGGTTATGCCCATTGCCCGGGCACTGAAACAGGCGGGCAACCGGGTGATTTCCATACTCGGCGCCCGCAATAAGGAACTGCTCTTCTGGGAAGACGAGCTTCGCAATGTCAGCGATGAGCTCATCGTTACCACCGATGACGGCTCGTACGGCCGCAAGGGGCTGGTTACCGAGCCGCTGAAAGAGATTCTGGAAAGTAAAAATAAAGCGGACCGGGTCATCGCCATCGGCCCGAGCATCATGATGAAGTTCTCCGCCCTCACCACCAAGCCCTTCGGGGTAAAGACCATTGTCAGTCTGAACCCGATTATGGTTGACGGCACCGGCATGTGCGGTTGCTGCCGGGTATCGGTGGGTGGAGTTACCCGCTTTGCCTGCGTGGACGGCCCTGATTTTGACGGCCATCAGGTGGACTGGGACCTGCTTCTGGCAAGACAGAAAACCTACCTGGATGAGGAAAAACTTTCTCTGGAGCAATGGCAGTGCCAGTGTGAGGAAAAATCAAAATCGAAGTCAAGAGGTAAAAAATAGCTATGGCAAAGCTTAATTTGAACCGCATGGAAATGCCGCGGCAGAAGCCAGAGGTACGGGCGAAAAATTACAATGAGGTAGCACTGGGCTACAGCCATGAGCAGGCCCTGGAAGAAGCCCAGCGCTGCATCCAGTGTCCCAAGCAACCCTGTAAAGCAGGCTGCCCGGTTCAGGTGGATATTCCTGAGTTCATCCTCGCCCTGCGCGACAATAACATGGAGGAGGCGGTTCGCATACTGAAGAGCAAAAATGCGTTGCCCGGAATCTGCGGTCGGGTCTGCCCTCAGGAGACGCAGTGCGAGGAGGTCTGCACGCTGGCCAAAAAAGGCGGTCAGGTCGCCATCGGGCGCTTGGAACGCTACGTGGCCGACTGGGAGCGGGAACACATGGGAGTTCTGCCGGTAAAGCCGGCTAAACCGAGTGGTAAGAAGGTGGCCGTGGTCGGTTCCGGACCGGCCGGACTCACGGCGGCGGCTGACCTGGTCAAGATGGGACACGCTACGACCATCTTTGAGGCGCTCCACGTGGCCGGTGGCGTGCTGATGTACGGTATTCCTGAATTCAGATTACCGAAGGATATTGTACAGGGTGAGGTGAATTTCGTCGCTTCACTGGGCGTGGAGGTCAAGCTCGACTCGGTGGTCGGCAAGCTGATGACCATAGATGAGCTGCTCAAGGACGGTTATGACGCCGTTTTTCTGGGGACGGGCGCCGGTCTGCCCATGTTCCTCGGCTGCCCCGGCGAGAACCTGAATGGCATTTATTCGGCCAATGAGTTTCTCACGCGGGTCAATCTGATGAAGGCATACCAGTTCCCGGAGTATGATACGCCGGTCAGGATTGGCCGGAGGGTGGTGGTGATTGGCGGCGGGAACGTGGCCATGGATTCGGCGCGCTGCGCCCTTAGACTCGGCGCCGAGAAGGTTTACATCGTCTACCGTCGCTCTGAGGCCGAACTGCCCGCCCGGCGCGAGGAAGTGGAGAATGCCAAAGAAGAAGGCATCATCTTCAAGCTGCTGACCAACCCCAAGCAGTTCATCGGTGATGAGAAGAATAACGTCTGCCAGATGGAGTGCCACGAGATGGAGCTCGGTGAGCCCGACGAGAGCGGTCGGCGTCGACCCATTGTGAAAGAGGGCAGCGAGTTCAAGATTGACGTTGATGTGGCTATCGTGGCGCTGGGCACGACGCCCAACCCACTTATCGCCCAAACGACGCCCGGGCTGGAGACCGGCAAACGAGGCA
>DASRZK010000128.1:0-3695 GCA_035686505.1 Dehalococcoidales bacterium
CGCGCCTGACCCGTCTAATATCGAGCTGCTCAAAAAACATATTTCCCTTTAGCATCGATATTTCTTCATCAGGCTAAACCGGCAGAGAACGGCAATGAGAAGCGTGGCGGCTTCGACTACATAAATTGCCAAGGAGGAGAAATGAAACGGATTGGCGTTTTGACCAGTGGTGGTGATGCTCCCGGCATGAATGCCGCCATACGCGCCGTGGTGCGTACCGGACTCAGTAAAGGCTGGGAGGTTACGGGTATCCGGAATGGATATTCCGGCCTCCTTAAAAACAACATGGCCGCAATGGGCGCCCGTGATGTAGGTGGCATTATCCAGCAGGGCGGTACTGTGCTGGGCAGTTCCCGCTGTCCCGAATTTAAGACCGAAGAGGGTCGCAAGAAAGCGCTGCGCAACCTTGAGAAAAACGGTGTTGAGGCGCTCGTGGTCATCGGCGGTAACGGCTCGCAAAGCGGTGCTCATGCGCTGTCCCAGATGGGCTTCCCGGTAGTTGGCATTGCCTCAACGATAGATAATGACCTGTGTGGCTCCGAGGTAACTATCGGGGTTGACACCGCCCTTGATGTGGCGCTGCAGGCGATAGACCAGCTCAAGGTAACTGCCTCCTCGCACCACCGTGCCTTCATTGTAGAGGTGATGGGACGCGACTGCGGTTATCTGGCCCTGATGACCGGAATCACCGGTGGCGCGGAATACATTGTTATCCCTGAGTTCGAGACGGATGCTGAAGACGTGGTCAATGCCATCCGTACGGCCTATAAACTAGGTAAGGCTCATGCCCTCATCGTCGTGGCCGAAGGTGCCAAATACAACGCCCACGGCCTGAAAACCTACTTCGAGAAGCACCACGAAAAGCTGGGGTTCGACCTGAGAATTACCACCATGGGATATGTGCAGCGTGGTGGCAGTCCCGGCGCCTTTGACCGGCTGCTGGCAACTCGACTGGGTGCCGCCGCCACCGAATATATTGCCCAGGGCAAGTTTGGCATGCTGGCTGGCCTAAACAAAGGCCAGATTACACCTACCCCTCTGGCCGAGGTCGTAGCCACTAAAAAGCCTCTGGACCTGAGCCTGTTACGGTTATCTGAGGTGCTGAACATCTAGTGACCTGTATTTTGCAAACCGAAAGGGTAAAAATGGAAGATACCATACGAGAAATAGCCGACTTCACCAGCTCATTCTTTGATGTCGTCGGCATTACCGGGCAGCACGGCCATAGCACAATTCTTGTCGTCGGCCTTGAATCAACACCGGAACGCAATCTTGACCAGTACGGGCGGACAAACGGTAAAGTCGTATTATCCGGCTTTGAGAAATACATGTCTCCCTTGCTGGAATCAGCAGTCAGCTTCATCAAAGGCAAAGGTTATAAAGCGGAACCAGTCGGCAGATACGGTTACCCTCTACAAGGTCAACTGAACCTTAAGGAACTTGCCGTTCAGATGGGACTGGGGCAGCGGGGCAAACACTCGGTAGTTCTGCACGATAAATATGGGCCACGTCTCCGTTTTGCTGCGATTCAGATAGGAGCATCGTTTCATTTACCTGCCGCGCCTGCCCGGAAAGAACTGGATAACCCAACCTGCCAAGGCTGTACTCTGTGCCTGGATGTTTGCCCGGTGAACATCCTCAAGCCTTATAAAATGACCGATACCTCCAGATGCCTCTCCAGAGTGTTAACAATGAAAGAGCAACAAGGGCACCTTGTTCCCTGCGATGAGTGCCTTAAAGTATGTCCGGCGGGGACAGGCTAATATTCCCTTCGTACGGGTTCACCGATTGCCCGGGGCCAGCTCTTAAGCCATTTAACCACTGACCCGGTATATCCAGACATGATGGTAAACGTCCGGCTCGCCCTTGGGCAGCACCTGTTTTTTCTCGCTTACCTCAGCGAGCTCCCATTTGCCAGCTGTCTCCAGTTCGTTCATCTTCTCCTTGAACCCGCTTCCCTCGTAGACGTCAGGGCGCAGGGAAAACACGATGTAGCCGCCCGGTCTGGTAATTCGAACCAGCTCGTCGAGGGAACTGGCCGGCGCATGCCCGAAGGTAAGCACACCGATGCTTATCACCGCGTCAAAGGAATCGGTGGGAAATCCAGCGTCTCTCCCATCACCATCTGGCGCAGTTCACGGTACACACTTTTCTTGCCGGCCTCCTCAAGCATACCTTTAGAGAGGTCCATCGCCACTACATCGCGATACCCTCTCTGCGCCAGCGCCACGCCGACGAGGCCGGTGCCAGCACCAGCGTCCAGTATTCTGGCATCTTTCGGTACATGCTTGGCAAGTAAATCGGTAGAAAACACCGGTCCCTGCCAGGCATAATCACCCTCCAGGTCCGCATCATAATCCTTCGCCCACTGGTTATATCGCTCCGCCAGTTCTTCGTTGCCGCGCGATGAGTATATCCACTGCAATTTGTCCTGTTGTTCCATTAAACACCCCTTAAAACACAAAATTCTAGTCATATTACACCATTATTCATTACAAAGAAAACGCGAGGGGAGTGATTTATACCCGTATTACTGGATTTAAATGGTCACAGGGAAGGACAAGGAGTGGAAATCATAGCATTCCTACAGATTACGGGATAAATAGTCGACCGCGTCCCTCTCTACCGATTTTATCTGCTCCAGGGTATCAAAGCTCTTTCCCTGCTCTGGCAATGATAGAAAGATACGAATTGTCCCGGCAAGGTCGAAATCGGTCGCCTGGAAAACCTCCTGCATCAAAGGCAGGTGCCGCAGGTAGGTCATCTGGAAAGCGATAAAAGCGTTGTTCAACTGGTCCGGTCTGCCGCCCCAGATGTGGTAAAGCTCATTGCCCATTGTTTCCAGCAAGCGGGCCTTCCTGATTAATGTGTCCAGCTCGGACAATTTTCCCTCATGGTACTGCGCATAGAGGACTTCCAGTCTGGTGTAGTATTCCCGGTAAACCTCGCTTTCCCTGAGCCTGTTCTCAAAGTGCTTTTTCAAGGTCCTATGAACCTGTGAATCCTGCCCATACTTTTCTCTGGTGAAAGCCAGAGCGGCGGCATAGCCGATTATCTCCGCAGAGGGCTCCTCCAGTCCGTGGGGCAGGTCTATCTGTTCCTGCCAGTCTTCATGAAAAATGACCTGGATGAAGCGGTGGAGTGGTGCCTGCATAAGAGATTCGGTCACGGGAGTCCCTTTGCCAGCGACAGATGGAATGGAATAGAAGTAAGCGTCATATTTCTGATAATCAATATATACGCTATCCCGCGTTCCAATAGCGGCCACCAGTGCAGGGTCATCAAGTGAGTACGGCAGTTGAGTGCTGGACGTGAAAAACAGGTAATGGTAAGCCCCCACTTCCGGGTGGTATGTTTGGAAATTTTCTGTCTCATGGAAGCCAAGTTCTCTTTCAAACGCTTTTATCTCTGCTATCAGTTGCAGCCTCTGTTCTTCGGCGAGGGGCGTGCCTGGCCGGCAGGAAGGAACAACAGCGGCAGAGACAATGAACAGGATAATAAGTAAAGGCAGTACTCTTCTCATCACGATTAAGGCCATTTCGGGGCGCTGTGATAGTTAATCAGCTTTGAACCAGCTCCAGCAGCACCCTGCCGGTGCCCCTGGGGTGCAGGAAAGCGATTCGTGTCTCCTCAACTCCCTTCCGGGGTTTCTCATCAATTAACGGTAGGCCGCTCTGCGCTATTTTACCCAGTGC
>DASRZK010000129.1:0-4163 GCA_035686505.1 Dehalococcoidales bacterium
GAGCCGATTCCATCTCGCCGGAAAAGATAAGCCTCTCCGCCCTGGTGATGAAAGTTTTCGCCCGGCTGCCAACCGCGCGATTTCTCAACTGTCGCTTTTCCGAGTTCCGCGCCTGCTTTTGCGCCTGTTTAATCTTTGGCAATATCAATCTCCTTCAAATCAAATTGACTGAATATTTTTAGAATACATCCCAAAATTAAATATTATGCTTAATCAGAGATACAAGTCAAGTTTTGTCGCCCGTTCTGGCCGATGACTCATCCCCGATGCGGATAATCCGCATCACGCCTTTAACCGACTCGATTTTCTTGAGGAGCCGGCTTAACTGGGCTAAACCCTGCGTTTCCATGGTAAAGTTCATGGTAACGGTATGGTCATCGTGGTTGCGGGTGGCCATAGACGCAATGTTAACCTTCTCTTCGGCGACAACTATGGTAATATCGCGCACCAGAGCCACCCGGTCCCAGGCTTCAACCTGAACGTTAACCGGATACAGCGAGTCCGACTGCCCCCACTCCACCGGCACCAGCCTGTCCTCCTCGTCCTCATGCAGGACGTTGTAACAATCCTGACGGTGAATGGTAACGCCGCGGCTGCGGGTGATGTAGCCAATTATTTTATCGCCCGGCACCGGATGGCAGCACTGGGCCAGTTGGGTAACCAGATTGCCCACGCCCAGCACGTGTACCGTCGAGGGCACCGGTTTGCGCGGCGCCACTTCAGGAATGGCTTTGGGTGTCTCCTGCTGTGCGGCCAGCTTTATCGCAATCTGGTGCGTGGAAATCCCCCCGTAGCCAATGGCCGCCAGGAAATCTTCCGCATTGCTGAAGTTGAATAGTTCGGCAAGCGCCTCACGCTCAATGGTGACCCCCAGATGCCTCAGTTCCTTCTCCAGGAGCTGGCGGCCGCGCTCGATGTTCTCCGTGCGCTCCTGTCTCTTGAACCACTGCCGTATCTTTTCCTTGGCATGGGAAGTATGGACAAAACCGAGATGGGGGTTCAGCCAGTCGAGACTCGGACCCTTTTCACCCTTGGTGGACATAATATCCACCGCATCGCCGTTTTTCAGCTCGTAGTCAAGCGGCACCAGTCGCCCGTTCACCTTTGCGCCGATGCAGCGGTGTCCGAGTTCGGTATGCACCCGGTAAGCAAAATCAAGCGGCGTGGAGCCCTTGGGCAGGTCCTTGATATCCCCCTTTGGTGTGTAAACAAAGACCTGGTCAATGAAGATGTCCGTTTTTACCGATTCCAGGAACTCTTCCGACCCGCTCAGTTCACGGTGCCACTCGATAAGCTGGCGCAGCCAGCCGATTTTTTCCTCGAAGTGCAGGTCGGCCTTCTCCCCCTGCTTGTAACGCCAGTGCGCCGCCACGCCGTACTCGTCATCGTAGTTCATCTCTCGGGTTCTTATCTGGACTTCCAGTGGGGTGGTGCCGAAACACATGACGGCCGTATGCAGCGACTGGTACCCGTTCGGCTTGGGGCTGGCAATGTAATCGTCAAACTCCTCAGGTATGGGGTGCCACAGGCTGTGGATGATGCCCACGGCGCTGTAACAGTCCGGTACTGTGCTGACCAGCACCCTGAGCGCCAGCAGGTCATAAATATCGCTGAAGTCACGTCCGCGCTGCATTTTCTGGTTAATGCTGTATATATGTTTGGGTCGACCCGATAGCTCAGCTTTCAGGTCGACTTTACCCAGCTCTTTCTTTAGTATGTCAATTACCTGGGTAATAAAGTTTTCCCGCTGCGTGCGACGTGCTGCCAGCAGGTTAACAATGCGGCGGAATTTCTCCGGCTCCAGATACTGAAAGGCCAGGTCCTCCAGTTGCCATTTAAGTTCCCAAATCCCCAGGCGGTGGGCGAGCGGGGTATAGATTTCCAGGGTTTCCTGGGAAATGCTGCTCTGCTTTTCCGGGGTCAGCGCATCCAGGGTACGCATATTATGTAATCTGTCCGCCAGCTTGATAAATACCACACGGAGGTCCTCCGCCATGGCGACAAGCATCTTCCGCAGGTTTTCCGCCTGTGTCTCTCGCGAGGCTGTCGCCCCGGCCTGCCATGACACCTTGCCGAGTTTGGTCACGCCGTCAACCAGCCTGCTTATCTCCGGCCCGAACTTCTCCTGTATCTTCTCGACGGGTATGCCGCAGTTCTCCGGCACATCATGCAGCAGCGCCGCCGCCAGAGAGGTGGCATCTATCTGAAGCCCGGCAAGTATCATTGCCGTCTGCATCGGGTGCTCCATGTAAGGTTCCCCCGACAGGCGCATCTGTCCCTGATGCGCCTCAGCCGCAAACTGGTACGCCTCTTCGACGATGGCAAGCCTCTCCGCTGGAAGATAGGCCTCCGCCTTTTCCTTCAGCTGGCTGAAACTCGTTACCCCAACAGTCGCCACGG
This sequence comes from Dehalococcoidales bacterium, assembly GCA_035686505.1. Classification (GTDB taxonomy): domain Bacteria; phylum Chloroflexota; class Dehalococcoidia; order Dehalococcoidales; family RBG-16-60-22; genus E44-bin89. The sequence goes on from DASRZK010000129.1 coordinate 2,401, forward strand.
TGGTGAAATGCCTCCCATCCCGACGGTAATGCGGGCTCTCTCCTAAGTATAGCCCAAGGAAACTGAGTCTGTAAATCTATTAACAGCGATTATAATATTAACCGCAAACAATATTGACACAGAGGAAAGTTGTGGTATACTTTCAATGTTTCAATACCATTCTGGTAAGGAGGTAATCCAAAAATGAGCAAATTTATTCGTGTCAACATGACCAATCTGACCGCTAAACTCGAGGACGTGCCAAGCAAATATCGATTGATGGGTGGACGATGGTTGACCTCGGCCATTACCTCTGATGAGGTGCCGCCCACCTGCCACCCTCTGGGGCCAAACAATAAAATTACTTATGCCCCTGGTATTGTTACCGCCAGCGGTGCCCCAACCGCCGGCCGTCTTTCCGTTGGTGCCAAATCCCCTCTGACGGGAGGCATCAAGGAATCAAATGCCGGTGGTATTGCTTCTGACAAGCTTGCCCGCATCGGCATAAAGGCCATCATTGTCGAGGGACAGCCCAAGGAGAAGGGCAAGTTCTGGGTGCTCAAGGTCGATAAGAGTGGCGCGGAACTTATGCCCGCGGCTGCGGAATGGGTCGGTAAGGGCCTTTATGAAGTCTATCCCAAGATGCTCAAGAAGTTCGGAGAAAAGGTGGGCATTATCAGCATTGGCGTTGCCGGAGAGAAGCTGATGGCAATGTCCGGTGTCTGTGTCAACGACCCGGAGAACCGTCCCAGCCGATATGCCGGCCGAGGTGGTCTCGGGGCGGTGATGGGCAGTAAAGGACTCAAAGCTATCGTGGTTGATGACGCCGGTGGTGCCAGTCTATCGCTCGCCAATAAAGAGGCTTTTGATACCGGGCGAAAGAAGCTGACCGATGCCCTCCGCCAGCATGACCTCACCAAGCCCGGCGGCTTCCTGAATACCTTAGGCACGGACGGCATGATCAACATTATCAACGAGGCTGGAGCATTACCCACCCGCAACTTCAGCAGCGGTCGATTCGAGGGAGCAAATAAGATTTCCGGTGAGACGCTCAACGAGACCTGCAAGAAGCGCGGTGGCGTTGGCACAACCGGCCACCGCGGCTGTACCGGCTGCATCATCCAGTGCTCCAACGTTTACCCGAAAGAGGACGGCACCGAGCTCGTCTCCTGCCAGGAGTATGAGTCGGTATGGTCGTTTGGCGCCAACTGCGGCATTGACAGCCTTGACGTTACCGGTGAACTGATCCGGCTGTGCAATGACTACGGGGTGGATACCATTGAGGCTGGCACGACCATCGGCGTGGCCATGGAAGCCGGACTGGCCAAGTTCGGTGACGGCAAGAAGGCCATCGAGCTCATGCAGGAAATCGGCAAGGGCACACCGCTCGGCCATATCCTCGGCGGCGGTACCGCGCTCACCGCGGATACCTTCGGCGTTGTCCGCTGCCCGACGGTCAAGAGACAGTCCATGCCAGCCTACGAGCCCAGGCCAATCAAGGGCATCGGGGTAACCTACGCCACCTCCACCATGGGCGCTGACCACACCGCCGGCTATACCATTGCCCCGGAGATAGCGGGTGTGGGCGGAAAGATGGACCCAGCGAGCAAGGGCATGGAGAAAGCCGAGGCTTCGCGCAATTTCCAGTACGCTACTGCGTTCCTTGACGCCACTGGCCACTGCCTGTTCATCACCTTCGCCACCCTGGATATAGCCTCCGGCCTCGAGGGCATGGTAGAGGAATGCAATGGCGTGCTTGGCACCAACTGGACAGTGGATGACAT
>DASRZK010000130.1:0-3360 GCA_035686505.1 Dehalococcoidales bacterium
GGCATACGTTCCAACCAATGTGATTTCAATCACCGACGGCCAGATATATCTGGAAACTGACCTTTTCAATGCCGGCATCAGACCAGCGGTGAATGTTGGTTTATCGGTATCGCGTGTCGGAGGTAAAGCACAGACCGGGGCAATGAGGCAGGTTGCCGGTAAGCTGCGCCTGGAACTGGCCCAGTACCGCGAGCTGGCGGCTTTTGCCCAGTTTGGCACCGGCGAACTGGATAAAGCCACCAAAACCCAGCTGGAACGCGGGCAGCGGCTCACCGAGGTTTTGAAGCAGCCGCAATTCGTGCCTGTGTCGCTGGAAAGGCAGGTAATGATACTGTATGCTGCGGTCAACGGTTTTCTTGATGATATTACTATAGATAAGGTCGCTCTTTTCGAGCCCAAATTTTATCAATTTATGGATGAAAATCATCCTGAGCTCGTTAAATCTATTGCTAAAGACAAGAAAATCGGTTCGGAGACGGAGAAGAACTTAATCAAGGCGATTAAGGAGTTTAAGGAGCAGGTTTATCCTGAGACATTCCAGCATGTCAGGGGTTAAGACGAAGCCGGAATTCTAAGTAAGCAAACCTTCAGATAATTGGAGAAAATAGTTGGCAAATATTCGTGTTATCAAGCGACGGATAAGAGGTGTCCGGAGTACGGCCAAGATCACCAGAGCGATGGAGATGATCGCTGCTTCCAGGATGAGGCGGGCACAGGAGCGTGGTCTGGCCGGTAGACCCTACTCGGATAAAATCCGGCAGGTCATTGCTGACCTGGCCGCTTTAACCGAATCCGGACGTGAGCCACATCCGCTTCTGCAGCGGCGCCCGATAAATAAAATTGCCCTGGTTCATATCACACCCGACCGTGGTCTGTGCGGCGGGCTTGTCAGTGGTCTCAACCGGGCCATTGCCAGCTATATTCTGGAACAGAAGGTGCCGGTTACCGTTATCGCCGTTGGGCGGAAAGGGCTTGATTTTATACGGCGCTGTGACAAAGAGGTGATAGCGGAATTCACTCATCTCGGTGACCGTCCCAGCCTGATGGATACACTGCCCATTTCACACATTGTGATTGAAGATTATAGCAAGGGCGCTTTTGATCTGGTCTGTCTGGTCTATGCGCAGTTTGTTTCCACGATGATACAGCGCCCCTGTGTGCAACAGTTGCTCCCCATAGAGCCGGCCAGTATACCGGCCGTGCAGAATGTGGAATATATCTATGAGCCACGACCTGAAGCAGTATTGAGCAACCTTCTGCCCCGCTTCGTTGAGATGGAGGTTTACCATGCTATTCTGGAGTCCATCGCTAGCGAGCAGTCGGCACGGATGGTGGCCATGAAAAACGCGACGGATAATGCGACTGAGCTTATTGACGAGTTGACCCTGCTCTACAATAAAGCTCGTCAGGAGGCGATTACCGAAGAGCTTCTGGACATTGCCGGCGGCGTGGATGCCCTGACTTAATTGAGGAGGTTACAATGGCAAAAGGCAAAGTGACTCAGGTAATTGGAACGGTGGTTGATATCGCATTCCCACCCGATGAATTGCCGGCACTTTATAATGCGGTTGAAATTGATGCCGATGGTAGTAAGATGGTGCTTGAAGTCCAGGAGCACATGGGCAATAACTGGGTCAGATGTCTGGCGCTCTCGCCTACCGATGGTCTGGGGCGTGGCGCTGAGGCGGTAGATACCGGGGCGGCGCTCAGGGTGCCGGTAGGCAAGGCTACACTGGGGCGCCTGTTTGATGTTATGGGCGAGCCTCTGGACAATCTTGGCGCGGTAAAGGCGAAGGAACACTGGCCAATCCACCGCCCGTCACCGTCACTTGAGGAACAGTCAACCAGCACCGAGATGCTGGAAACAGGGTTAAAGGTAATTGACCTGATTACGCCGTTTATCAAGGGGGGTAAAATCGGGGCTTATGGTGGTGCTGGAGTGGGCAAAACAGTCATTATCATGGAGCTGATTCGCAACATTGCTACCGTGCACGGTGGCTTTTCTGTGTTCACCGGCATTGGTGAAAGGTCGCGCGAAGGCAACGACCTGTGGTACGAGATGAGGGAATCAGGCGTCATTGATAAAACAGTGATGGTATTCGGGCAGATGAATGAGCCTCCGGGCGTTCGGCTGCGTGTTGGACTCACCGGCCTGACCATGGCGGAATATTTCCGCGATGTTGAAAATCAGGATGTACTGCTATTTATCGATAATATTTACCGGTACATCCTGGCCGGTATGGAAGTTTCCGCACTGCTGGGGCGCATGCCTTCGGCCGTGGGCTACCAGCCGACCCTGGGCACGGAAATGGGTGAACTGGAGGAAAGGATTACCTCCACCAAAAACGGCTCAATTACCTCTTTCCAGGCTATCTATGTTCCGGCGGATGACTACACCGACCCGGGAGTGGTGGCTACATTTGGTCACCTTGATGCGGTGATTGCGCTGGAGAGGTCGATTGCCGAGCAGGGACTGTATCCCGCTGTAGACCCCCTGGTCTCGACTTCTCGCATCCTGACGCCGGCCGTGGTTGGCGATGAGCACTATCGGGTTGCCCGCGAGGTGCAGCAGGTGCTGCAGCGTTACAAGGACCTCCAGGATATCATCGCTATACTCGGCATTGAGGAGCTCAGCGAGGAAGATAAGCTGAGCGTGGGCAGGGCGCGGCGTATCCAGCGCTTTCTATCACAGCCGATGTTTGTCACTGAGGTGTTCACGGGCAGGGAGGGCAAGTATGTGCCAATACCGGAAACAGTGCGCGGCTTCAGGGAGATACTTGACGGCAAGTACGACGACCTGCCGGAGCAGGCATTTTATATGGTGGGCACCATTGACGAGGTGGTAAAGCAGGCAAGAACGATAAGTGTCAGTGGTGGGGAAAAGGAAGAAAAAGAAGAACCCGCAGAAAAAGGCGTGAAGGCAGGGAAACAGGCGGAAGAACGCAAGGAAAAAGCGGTAGAGACAGCCGAAAAGGAAGAGTCGAAGCCCAAAGAAGAGGCCAAAAAGGCGAGGAAGTAGGCGATGCCAGGCATCAGGCTTGATATTGTAACCGCGGAGCGAATGGTCTATTCTGACGATGTGGACATGGTGGTGGCTCCTGGTTATGAAGGCCAGCTCGGGATATTACCCCACCACACTCCATTGATGACAACATTGCTGCCCGGTGAATTGCGGATGAAGAAAGGCGGCGAGGAAATATCGCTGGCGATATCCGGCGGCTTTCTTGAAGTACGTCCCGACCGGGTGGTGGTTCTGGCCGATGCCGCTGAGAGAGGGGATGAAATCGATGTGGAGCGGGCGGAGGCGGCAAGAAAACGCGCTCAGGAAAGGTTATCCCAGCAGCGTGAACTTGGTATTGA
>DASRZK010000131.1:0-4055 GCA_035686505.1 Dehalococcoidales bacterium
CCGATAGAGAATTCGCTGGCTAACCGGTGGATGGCCTGAGGCGGTTAAAGCGGAGAAAGAAGGGTGCCAGATGCTACCACCCGTAATTTCAGTAAAAGGCAAACCTTTCCAGTGTGGCCAGCAATACGGCTCTCAAGCGCAGAAGATAATCCGGGAGAACGTGGCGGTCTATTTTGATATGTGGCGTACCCTGTGGGGAGCGGAACGGAAAGAGATTCTGGAGAAGAGCCGTGCTCTGATACCGGTTATCGGCGATTATGATGCCGGTATACTGGAGGAGCTGGAGGGGTTGGCCAGGGGTGCCGAGCTATCGCTTGATGAGATTATCGCCATAAATGCCCGCTACGAGATTAACTTTTCCCTGGGAATCTCTTGCCTGTATCAGGGCGGCGGCTGCACCTCGGTGTCTTCGCTACCGCAGGTGACCAGAGACGGGCATACATTGATTGGACAGAACTGGGACTGGCTGCCCCGGTTTCAGGAGTTCAACGTCATTCTGAAAGCTGAGCAGGCGGGGAAACCGTCCGTGGTAATCCAGCCGGAGTCGGGGATTCTCGCCCACCGCGGCATGAATTCTGCCGGTATCGGTGCCTGTTTCAACGGCCTGGCGACAAGTCGTGACGCATTTGGCGCAACGGTGCCGTGTCTTCTAATCATGCGACGGATACTTAATTCAGAGAGCTTCAGCCAGGCTCTGGAAGCAGTTCTTCAGGTAAAGGCCACGGTGTCAGGCAACTTTTTCATTGCCCATCGCGATGGCGAGGCCATCAGCCTGGAGATGTCGCCGGCGGATGTGGGCTTTGTCTATCCCGAGGACGGTATCCTCACCCACAGCAACCACTTTATCGCCTTGAAAAATCGAGAAAATTTCGCTGATATCATGCCGTCACTGTACCCCGATACGCTCTTACGACACCAGCGGGCCAGGCACCTGCTGGAGCCGGAGAAAGGACATATCGACGTCAGCAGTTTTCAGCGCGTCTTTCAGGACCATTTCAGCCAGCCCAATTCCATCTGCCGCCATCTGGACGAGCGGGTTGATGGTATCAAGCAGTGGGTCACCCTGTATTCGGCCATCATGGATTTGAGCGAGCCGGCGATGTACGTGGCCAGAGGCTATCCCTGCCAGAGCGAGTACGAAAAAGTACCTTGCTCCGACCTGCTCAAGAGATAACTTCTGTGGGCATTTCGTAAGCTATTTGTTAAGCAAGCGTTATCTGGCGAGCAGGTGTTTTGTCTCTTCCCAGCGTTGGTTGCGTTCGCGGTTGAGGGAGGCGATAACCCCATCGGCGTCTGAGCTGGCAGTGCGGCAGATGGTCCGAATTATATCTTCGCCCATTGGCGGGCAGCCCCTGGCGAAGGGGCCAAGATGGGCTAGGTTTCGGGCGCATTTACCCAGGACAACTGCCCTTTCCGTCCCGGGAACCTCATCCCGTCCAGCGTTGCCCAGAATGACGGTCAGCTCAGTCAGGGTATCGCTGTCGCCGAACTCTTTTATCGCCGTCAGAGCGCCCATCAGTTCCCCATAGCAGCCGCTGCAGGCTGATTCTCCCGCAATGATATTAACGCTCGGATAGCGCTCTCGGAAGACATTATAGCTGGACTTGAATCTCCTTCGGTGCGACTCAAGCGGTTCGCCAACAACCGTCATATGTTCAAGGTCAGCCTTCTGCCTCTGCCGGGCGGCAAAATACTGCAGGTGCATAATCTGAGCCGGATTGAATCCCATTAAACAGGTGCCGACTGTATCAACCGCACAGGGCTCCCGTCCGGCCAGAATAAGCCCCAGCTCGACTCTATCCTGCGGGTACTCCCACAGCCCCTGCATTCCGGCCAGCGCATCGACCACCACATAGCTGGGCTTCACCAGCGAATTAAGGTCGGCAATGGCCTTATCCAGGCCCAGGGCATGGGTCTTTCTTTTTTCCGCGCCGGGCAGCACGCCTTTCATGTTCTTCAGACTCAGCGTAACCAGAGTCCTGACGTGGGTCTTGAGCACGGGCAGGCTGATAATAACGTCGCTCTCCAGAGCTGTCCTGGCAATCTTCACCTTGTCCATGATGTAGGAATTTTTTACGGATACTTCTTCCCATTCGTCGTGGTTAAAGTTGCGCAGCTCAATGCCAAGACGGGTGGCAACATCAGCCGTGCCGGAGACTCGGAAGGCTTCCTCCGTGCTGGTGCTGCCGCTGAAGTCATAGCCAGCACCGGCACCCTCGCCGATTATCACTGACTTGGGCTTGAGTTCCAGAACTATCTTGGTCACCGCCTCCGTAACACGGCAATCAGTGATGATTCCCGTCCCCGATGCTTCGGGGCAGCAGAGGTTGGGCTTGATAAGCACTCTGGAGCGGGGCGTGATCAATTCCGGCAGGCCACAAGCCAGGTCTATGGCCTGGCGCACGGCAGCTTCGATGCCATTTTCTCCTGCGCTGACAATAGATACCCTGTTTTTCATGTCCTTCCCTTCATCCATAACGGTATGTTTATATTGAAATTATAAATGTTCGGCAACGGCTTTGGCAAAATTGGTGGGGGGTCTGTTATCGACTCTGACGTGCTATAATTGAACAGTGCCACCAAAGGAACAAGCATGGACGAAAAAAGCCTGGAAATACTGGAGTTCCCACAGATAAAAGCCATCCTGGCAGGCTATACCTCTTTCTCCGCTAGCCGCGAGCTGGCGTTAGGGTTGAAGCCGCTGACTGAAGGCGACCGTATTGCTCTGCTGCTCAAGCAGTCCGCGGAGGCGCGCCAGCTTATGACCATGGAAGCGGGTTTTTCTATCGGTGGCGTTTCGGACATACGTGAAGCCGTCAAAATAGCGTCGCTGGAGGGCATACTGGAGCCGAAAAGCCTGGTCGAAATTCAGCAGACGCTCACCGCCATGCGTCAGGCGCGCAGCTATCTGCGCAGCATATCTGAGGAACTGCCCATGCTCTGGGATATAGCCAGAGAAATCATAGAACTGCGGCAGGTGGAGAAGGAAATCGCGCGCTGTATTTCGCCCAATGGCGACGTGCTCGACCGCGCATCTCCAAACCTGGCCGCCATCAGGAAACAGCTCAGGGAGGAAAGGGAGCATCTGTGGAGCCGTCTGGAAGCGATTATCAGGTCGCCGCGCGGTCGCAAGATAATCCAGGAACCGATAATCACCGAGCGGGAGGGTCGCTACGTTATTCCGGTCAGGATAGAGCTCAGAGGAGAAATACGGGGCATCACGCATGACGTATCCAATACCGGGGCTACCGTATTCGTGGAACCCTGGTCAACCATGGAGCTGGGGAACACTGTCCGCGAGCTGATAAATGAAGAGAGGCGGGAGGTGGAAAGGATACTGCGCCAGCTCAGTGCCCAGGTGGGCATATACGAGGCGGAACTGTCCGTAAGCATTCAAAGGGTGGCGGAGCTGGACCTGGTACTGGCCAAGGCGAGATACGCTCGTAAGGTGAGAGCCTGCGAGCCGGTCCTTAACGGCGGGTTAAAAAATGAAGGCATGGAAACAGCGGTGGTCAAACTGGTCGAGGCCAGGCACCCGCTGCTCGGGGAGAAGGCGGTACCGCTTTCCGTGGAAATTGGCCGCGATTTCTCCGTACTGGTAATCACCGGCCCCAATACCGGTGGCAAAACGGTGGCGCTGAAAACGATTGGGCTGTTCAGCCTGATGGCGCAGGCCGGCATACCTGTCCCTGCTTCGCCGGAAACATGCCTGCCCGTCTTTGACGGAATATTTGCCGATATTGGTGACGAGCAGAGTATTGAACAGACTCTTTCCAGTTTCAGCTGGCACATGGGCAATATTGTCCGTATCATACGGAACGCCACGCTGTGCAGTCTGGTGCTTCTCGATGAACTGGGAACGAGTACCGACCCGTCCGAAGGCTCTGCTCTGGCCCGTTCCATACTGCTTTACTTCCGGGATAAGAAAATCCCGACCGTCGCCACAACCCATTACGGTGACCTGAAGGCATTCGCTCATACCACCTCCGGGGTGCAGAACGCTTCCTTTGACTTTGACCCGGTGACATTCACGCCGAGCTATCACCTTACCGTGG
>DASRZK010000132.1:0-2599 GCA_035686505.1 Dehalococcoidales bacterium
GGCCACCCGTTTTCACCGCGTGGCAGATGAATACGCTGCCCTGCTGATGAAGCTGCTTGAGCACCGGAGCCTGAAGCTCGCCGATATTTCTGATATCGCTATGTGCTGCGTGGTGCCACCGCTGTTATCCACCCTTACGGATATGTGCCGGCGGTATTTCAATGTCACCCCGCTTGTGGTTGGTACGGGCACAAAAACCGGCGTGCGTATCCGCATGGATAATCCCCGTGAAGTTGGCGCCGACCGCATCGTCAACACCGCCGCCGCCCATCGACTTTACGGCGGGCCGGTCATCATCACCGACTTTGGTACCGCGACTACCTTTGACGTCGTCTCCAGGGAAGGTGACTATCTGGGTGGCGCCATCGCGCCGGGGATAGGGACCGCCGCCGAAGCGTTGTTTATGCGCGCCGCCATGCTGCCCAGAGTGGAACTGACACACCCCATACATGTTATTGGCACCAGTACTACCACGGCGATGCAGTCTGGAATTATTTATGGCTACATCGGACTGGTGGAGGGAATCGTGTCCCGGATTCAAAAGGAGCTGGGCGAAAAGACAAAGGTAGTTGCCACCGGGGGCTATTCTGAAATCATCGCCAATGAGACCAGCATTATTGACACCGTGAACCCTGATATCACCCTCATCGGCCTGAGATTGATTTATGGCATGAACCAGCCATGATTTCGCTGCCGGCTTGCTGCCGGGGAGGCATTATGTTAACTGACAAAACAATAATACTGGGCGTAACCGGAGGCATTGCCGCCTACAAGGCATCCGACCTGGCGAGTAAGCTGACGCAGGACGGTGCCAGGGTTGAAGTGGTCATGACCGAGGCCGCCACCAAGCTCATGGCACCCCTCACCTTTCACACCCTGACGCATACACAGGTCATCACCGATATGTTCACCGCGCCCATTGAGTACGACGAGACGCATATATCCCTGTCAGAAGCTGCGGATGCGGTCGTCATCGCCCCGGCCACAGCCAACACCATCGCCAAAATGGCTGCCGGCATGACGGATAATATGCTGACCAGCATCGTACTGGCAACGAAAGCACCGGTTATCATCGCCCCGGCGATGAACGTAAACATGTGGGAGAACCCGGTTACTCAGGAAAACGTGAATAAACTGAAAGCCCGGGGATTTATTATCGTTGAGCCCGCTTATGGCCACCTCGCTTCCGGCAAAATGGGGCGGGGTCGCCTGGCCAATGTGGAGGTTATCCTTGGCACCATCAAGCAAGTGCTGGGCAGAAAAGGAGACCTGGCCCGCAGACGCATCGTGGTCACCGCCGGCGGAACGCAGGAACCCGTTGACCCGGTGCGGCACATAGGCAATCGCTCCTCGGGGAAAATGGGCTTTGCCGTGGCGGAAGCGGCGCGGGACAGAGGCGCCGAAGTAACGTTGATTTCCGCCCCCGCATCCCTGCCCGACTCCACTGGCATTGAAGTCATTCATGTCCAGACCGCCAGCCAGATGAAGGAGGCGGTCGCCAGGGCGGTAAGTAAAGCCGATGCCCTGATTATGGCTGCCGCCGTCGCCGACTACCAGCCGAAGAGCACGGCCAGGTCCAAAATTAAAAAGGACGCCGATACCCTGACGCTGGAACTGGTGAGGACTCCTGACATCCTGACCGAAGTTCAGGGTAACTTCATCAGGGTTGGCTTTGCCGCCGAAAGCGATGACGTGGTCGCCAACGCCAGGAAGAAGCTTCAGCAAAAGAAACTCGACTTAATCGTGGCCAATGACATCACCAGCACCGGGAGCGGCTTTGGCGGGGATACGAATAAGGTAACCATTATTGACAATAAGGGAAAAGCAGTGGAACTGCCCCTCTTAAGCAAGAGAGAGGTGGCGGACAGGAGACTGGACAGGGGAGGAGAAATGTTATCGCCTCCACAACACGCGGCCAAGAAGCGTTAGAGCAACGGAACGAACGAGTATGAGATAAGATGAACTACCTTGAATTAATCAACCCTTCTTTATTGCGGAATATCCCCGAACTCCTGGGGTGGCTTTTCGGCGTGGTCCTGGCGGGGATTATAGTCCGGCGAGGCGGCGGCAAAGCCGAGAAGCTGCTTCTGGCGGGCTGCAGCCTGATGTTCACCATTCAATTAATCAGCCCCTTTCTGAGCGGCCTCGTCAGCACATTGCTGCGCGAAGGATGGCGGACTGCGCCGACGGTAGGGCTAATTCTTCAATTACCCATGGGCATCCTGGGTTTAGCCGGATTCGTGTGTCTGGTCTCGGCCTTCTGGGTGAGGTTCTGGATAAGGAGACGAGAGTTAGCGTAATGGAATTTAACTCTGTGCTCATCGGCGGCCTGGTCGGCGTCTCCCCAAACCTGGCATTCTGGATAGCGGTTATTGTACTGGCCAGTATCATACTGCGCCGTGGCGGAGGCCGAGCCGAGCGATTCATCATCGCCGGCGCCGGGTTGAAACTGCTAAGCAACCTGCTCAATATTCCGGCCGCCGCTATCGTCCCCTGGGTAATTCAGAGGAGAGGCACCATTGACTATGCCCAATCAGTGGCACTGGGTCTTAGCATACTGGGCGGTGTCGTCAGCATGACCGGAATAATCTGCCTTATC
>DASRZK010000133.1:0-2327 GCA_035686505.1 Dehalococcoidales bacterium
GACAATAAATGGTGTTGGGTTTACGATTGTTCTAGCGTTCCAGCGTTTAGCAAGGAGGAACCAGTGGACTTTGCGCTCAGTGAAGAACACAAGATGCTCCAGACCACCGTCAGGGACTTCGCCAATGAAAAACTGGCACCGGTGGCTGACGAGCTGGACCGAAAGCAGGAGTTTGCCCGGGACAACTTCAAGATGATGGCGGATATGGGGTTGCTCGGCCTGGGTATACCTCAAGAGTATGGTGGCAGCGGTGGTGATGAACTTTCCGTGGCCATCGCTGTGGAGGAACTCTCCTGGGCATGTGCTGCCACTGCTGATATTCTGGACGCGCACCTGTGCCTGTGCGCGGCGCCGATTTATCGCTTCGGTAGCGAGGAACAGAGGCAAAAGTTCTTGCCCGCGCTGATAAGAGGAGAAAAGGTCGGTGCCATGGCGATTACGGAATCGGAGGCCGGCAGCGATGTCAGCAAGGTGCAGACGACCGCGGCGAGGCAGGGTGACGACTATATACTCAATGGCATTAAGATATTCATCACCAATGGTGATGTCTGTGATGTGGCGCTGGTCTTTGCCAATATAACCGAACTGGGGGAGCGGGGAATGACAGCGTTTCTTGTGGAGGCGGAAATGCCGGGCTACAGCAAGGGGAAGAAGTACGACAAGCTGGGCATGCGTGCCGCCACCAATGCCGACCAGATATTTGAGGACTGTCGCTTGCCGGCGGCCAACCGACTCGGTGATGAAGGACGAGGCATGCGCATCTTTCTGGAACTGATTGACCATGGCCGGATAGGCATAGCGGCACAGGCCCTCGGCATTACCCGCGCCATTCTGGAAAGAGCCGTTGAGTATGCCAAGAACCGCAAGCAGTTTGGCGCGCCGATTGCTTCTTACCAGGCGATTGGCTGGCGGTTGGCCGATATGTATACCGAGCTGGAAGCGGCCCGATTGCTCACCTATCAGACAGCCTGGCTGGCGGACAACGGACAGCCGTTCCGGACGCAGGCTGCCATGGCCAAGCTATATGCCACGGAACTGGCCATGCGGGCATCCACGCTGGGGATTCAGATTTTCGGCGGCTATGGCTACATGATGGACTCGCCGATGCAGCGCTACTTCCGCGATGCCAAGCTGACCGAGATTTACGAGGGAACTTCGGAAGTCCAGCGCATGATTATCTCGGCATCGCTGTTTCGCTAATTAAGCCAAAATGGAACACGGAAAGACCATTGACCAGCTGAATATCGGTGACCGGGCCAGTATCAGCAAGCAGATTACTGAGCGGGACGTGATACGCTTCGCCGAGTTAACCGGGGATATAAACCCGATACATATGGACAGGTTTTATGCGCAGGAGACGATTTTCGGTGAGCGAATCGCCCACGGTATGCTCACCGCGAGCCTGATATCGGCGGTGCTAGGCATTAAATTGCCCGGCCCCGGCAATATTTATGTATCCCAGAGTTTGAAATTCAGAGCGCCGGTAAAGTTCGGGGATGTCATTGAGGCTGAGGTGGAGGTGATTGAAAAGATACCGGAGCGAAACCGCGTTCGCTTGAGGACCACCTGTCGAAATCAGGACGACACCGTGGTGCTGGAAGGCGAGGCGGTGGTCATACCCCGAAGCGAATAGGCCATTTAACGGCAAACGACCATTAAACCAGTGGAGGCGTTCATGGCAGAGCAAGAATACCTGATGGGCAACGAGGCGATGGGGAGAGGGGCGATTGAGGCAGGAGTGAAGGTGGTGGCGGGCTACCCGGGAACCCCGGCCTCAGAGGTGCTGGAATATGTTTCCAGGTATCCTGATATCCGTGCGGAGTGGTGCATCAATGAAAAGGTATCTCTGGAGATATGCATGGGCGCTTCTCTCTGTAACACCCGTTCACTGGCGGTAATGAAGCATAACGGGACCAATGTGGCCCTTGATTTTATCATGCACCTGAACTACACCGGAGTACGCGGGGGGCTGGTGCTGATTTCGGGGGATGACCCCGGCGGCATTTCATCGCAGAATGAAGAGGACAGCCGCATAATCACCCGCCTTGATGCCCACCTGCCGGTATTTGACCCCTGGTGTCCGCAGGAAGCCAAGGACATGGTGAAGACGGCCTTTGAACTCTCCGAGGAGACGGAAGTCTGCTTTGTAGTCCGACCGGTGACGCGCGTCTGTCACGGACGCAACACCGTCAGCATGGAGAGTATAAAGAAAGGGAAGGAGCCACGCTTTGAAGATGACCGCTCCCGATTCATTATGAGCGCGGTCAAGGAGACCAGGGTCGGCGGTATTCTCCGTCCTGTAGTCAGGCACCGCTGGCTCAATGAGA
>DASRZK010000134.1:0-3788 GCA_035686505.1 Dehalococcoidales bacterium
TGGCAACTCTTATCTCGGATTCAATGATGTTTTCATAACTCACGCCTCGCAGCATGGCTTCCTCACCGGCAGCGTCGGCATCAAGGGCCAGTACAAGGTTCCTGGTCAGCCTTTTCAATGAACTAACCTGCGCTTCTGTAACCGAAGTGCCCATGGAAGCGACCACGTTATTGAAGTCGTTCTGATGGGCGGTAATAACATCGACGTAGCCCTCAACGATGACCGCCGTGTCCTGCTGCCTGATGGCGGCCGCGGCCAGGTTGATGCCGTAAAGGCTGCTGCTCTTGTTAAAAGCGGGTGTCTGCGGCGAGTTAACATACTTGGGCTGCGAGTCATCAAGTACCCTGGCGCCGAAGCCAATCACGTGCCCTTTAATATCCAGGATGGGGAACATCAGCTTGTTGCGGAAGCGGTCAAAGATTCGGCCGCTCTCCGACTCAACCAGCAGGCCAGCTTTTACCAGTTCGTCCTCTGTGTAGCCCTGCTCCTGGAGGTACTTTTTCAGGTCGTCCCATTTGTTTGAGCTGTAGCCCAGTTGAAATTCAGACGCCGTTTTGTCGGTGAAGCCGCGGCCCTGGAAATAATTTCTCGCTCTGGCTCCTTCAGGGGAATTGAGAAGCAGGTTATGGAAATACCGGGCCGCCGCCTCATTGATTTTATAGAGCCGCTCTTTCTCTTCCTTTTCTCCATCTCTCCCGGCCCGGGATGGGATGGTAACGCCTGCCTGCTGAGCAAGAAGGCTCAGCGCTTCGCCGAAGTCCAGGCCTTCCTTCTTCATAATGAAGGAGAAAACGTCGCCGCCGGTATTACAGCCGAAGCAATGCCAGCTCTGCTGTTCCGGGTAAACAAAGAAGGAGGGGTTTCTTTCGCCGTGAAACGGGCAAAGCCCGACCAGGTTGCGTCCCGCCTTTTTCAGCGCCACGTACTGGCCGACGATGCTGGCAATATCCGTTTTCTCTTTGACTTCGTCAATAACGCTCATTTGACCGGCTGATTACCTTTATCAATCATTGCTTAAAGCCCCGTGGCTATCCTCTGGGCGTACTGGTCAGTCATACCGGCAATGTAGTCGACGACTCTACGCTTGGTATCATCACTGTAGGTAAAGTACTCCGACGGCAGTCCGTCTTCATGTTTTGCGAAGTACTCGTAAAGGCGGCAGACTACTTCTCTTGCCTTCTCGCTTTCCTCCTCGGCGGCCTTCATGTGGTACACCCGTGCAAAGAGGAATTCCCGGAGCACATTGGTGGCATCCAATATCCCGGGGCTCATGGTTATCTTCGGGTTCTCTATTTTTATTTTATCATAACCGCTGGCCGACCACGAGCTATCAATGATGTCGCTGACCATGGTGTTGATGCGCTGTGAATGCGATATGCCCAGCGCTCTCACCGCATCGAGGGGTAGGTCGCGTTCCGTAATAATACCAGCCCTGGCGGCATCGCCAATGTCGTGGTTGATATACGCGATAATATCCGCCATTTTAACGATGTCACCTTCAAGGGTATCTGCTTCCCCCCACCCATTGCCCAGGACGTCGCTCCCGGATTTTGAGTGGTTCAGAATGCCGTCCCTGACCTCAATAGTAAGGTTGAGCCCGTGGCCGTCATTTTCTAGGAGGTCAACCACCCGCAGGCTCTGTTCGTTGTGCCGGAAACCCGGGGCGTAGAGCTCGTTGAGCACATCTTCGCCAACGTGACCGAAAGGAGTGTGCCCAAGGTCATGACCGAGAGCAATCGCCTCGGTCAGGTCCTCGTTCAGGTTGAGAGCCCGGGCTATGGTACGACCTATCTGGGAGACTTCCAGGGTATGGGTCAGACGGGTTACATAGTGGTCGCCCAGCGGCGCGATGAACACCTGAGTCTTGTGCTTGAGGCGACGGAACGCCTTGCTGTGGATGATGCGGTCCCTGTCGCGCTGGAAGGCGGTTCTTATCGGGCAGGGCTCTTCGTCTCTCACCCTTCCTCTGGAGAGCCTGCTTTTCACCGCGTACGGTGAGAGGCTTTCCTCTCTTTCCTCACTGAGCTGACGAATCGCAAGATGCCTAATCACAAAGGCTTCTATCTCTCTGCCAGAATGCCGAATTGGTCGACATAAATATTATACCACATCAGATAGTGAAAATCTCCTTTTTACTTGACATAATAATAAACAATAAAGGTATGGCTGAGAATTATGATTAAGAATTAATCCGTACCAATTCTGGTTGACAATCGTAGCTGGCTGATTTAGAATTGAATTGCTGGCTAATAAATTGGGGAGGTATGGTTATGATTGAGATGACCATTGATAGTATCAGGGTGAGCTTGATGAATTACCAGCGGGTGGTTATCCTGAAGGAAAAAATGGCCAAACGGTATCTCCCTATCTGGATCGGTCCAGCGGAAGCCGATGCCATTGCCGTGAAGCTGCAGGGCGTCACGGTGCCCCGCCCCCTCACTCATGACCTGCTCGGTTCGGTGATTGATTCACTGGGGGCGGCTATAGACTCCATCATTGTCAGTGACCTGAAGAGTGACACTTTTTATGCCAAAGTTATCCTCACTGTTGATGGCCAGCAGGTAGAGATTGACTCACGTCCCAGTGATGCTCTGGCCCTGGCGGTGCGGACTGATGCCCCGATATTTGCTGAAGAAGCCGTATTGGATAAAGCTGGCATCCTGCTTGATGAGGAGACCGGCAAGCCGGTCCTGGAGGAAAGCGGCGAGGTTGACACCAAGGATAAAAAAGTAAGCGAAGAAGAGATGAAGAAGATGTCGGCTTTCCATGACTTCATCAATACGCTTGACCTGGATGACTTTGACAAACGCAAATCCTGAGAATAATCAGGGCCAAGGTAATCGGAGCCTGTGTGGTGAAAGAGAGACTGATTAAAAAACTGATGGCCTCGATGAAGTGCGAAGAGTGCGGTCAGAATTATGAGTCCGTCAACGTTGATGTCATCGGGCATCGCGAAGATATGTGGTTTATGAGAGTGCACTGCGCAACGTGCCATACCCAGTGCTTGGTGGCGGCGGTGGTCCGGCAAGGCAAAGCACCGGAGGAGACGGAGGACTTTACTGGTGTCGAGATAGAGGGACACCAGGGTGAAGCGATTGCCACTGATGATGTACTTGATATGCACAATTTTTTGGTTGACTTTAATGGTGACTTCTCAAGCTTATTTGGCCAGGAGAAGCTCCGATAATTGGCCTTATGTTTACAGTAGTCATATGCGATGAAGGATAGCCCTGGCACCTGAGTGTTGGGGCTCTTTTATTTACTACAGCCTCTGGTAGTTTGTTGCAGCTTGGGATGATACAATATACTGTGTTGCGCATCGGCGCAGGTTTTGAGGCGAACATGAGCAGATGGACGGCGGCCCTGCGGCTGGTTGGGGTGGGGTTTTTCATCGGTAGCTCAATTGTGCTGGGTGTGGTGGCCGGTCTCTGGCTGGATAGCAGGCTCAATACCAGTCCCGCCCTAGCGATAGCCGGGCTGTTACTTGGCATCGTAGTTGCTTTCTATGGTGTATACCGGATGCTCATACCGCTGCTGAAAAATAGGAAAAACAGAGAGGGCGATTAATGGCAAAGCGGAGAGTTCTGGGGATGCCACGACCTCTTCTGGCAGGGGTACTGTTCTTTATCGTCTTTCTACTCGTTGTGGGTTTCCTGGTTGGTCCGCTGGGCAAAAACATGTTTGGTGATCTGGGGCTGCCGGCGTGGCTCAGCCTGCCTCATCCGGAATTTCAACTTCCGGCGGAAACGGCATTTCATCTCTTTGGCTTTCCCGTCGCCAACAGCATT
>DASRZK010000135.1:0-3358 GCA_035686505.1 Dehalococcoidales bacterium
AACCATCGAGAATTATACATTCTCCCTGCCCATTATCGCTTCGGCCATGGATGCGGTAACCGACGTTAATTTCGCCGTGCTGCTGAGCAAAATGGGCGGACTTGCCGTTCTCCACCTCGAAGGGGTGCAGACACGCTATCAGAACCCCGGCGAGGTCCTGGCTAGAATCGCAAAAGCACCGCAGTCTGAGGTAACCGGGCTGATGCAGGAAATTTATGCCGAACCCATCAAGGACAACCTCATCGGTGAACGGATTCAGGAAATCAAAAAACAGGGCGGGACCTGTGCTGTTTCGGTAACGCCGGCCAATACCAAGCGCTTTGCCCCGATTTTGGCCGAGGCCGGGGCGGATTTACTGTTTGTGCAAGCCACCGTGACCACGGCACGTCATACGTCGAAAAGTTATCGTGGTCTTATCTTCTCCGAGCTGCGGGACATGGTATCCATGCCGGTTGTGGTGGGCAACTGCGTCAGCTATAGCGCCTGCCTGGACATAATGCGGACGGGTATCTCGGCGGTATTAGTCGGCGTCGGGCCGGGCGCTGCCTGCACCACCAGGGAGGTCCTCGGCGTTGGTGTCCCTCAGGTAACGGCGACAATCGACTGTGCCGCCGCCAGGGACCAGTATTACCGCGAGACAGGCCGGTACGTGCCCATAGTCACAGACGGTGGTTTCCGCAAGGGTGGCGATGTCTGCAAGGCACTGGCGGCCGGTGCTGATGCTGTGATGCTGGGCTCCATTTTTGCCCAGACGAAGTAGGCACCGGGACTGGGCTATCACTGGGGAATGGCTCACCCCCACCCGGCGTTGCCCCGGGGAACCCGCATCAAAGTGGGCACCACCGGTGCGCTGGAGCAGATTCTCTTCGGGCCAGCGTCAGTCACCGATGGCAGTCAAAATATCGTCGGCGCCATTCGCACTGCGATGGGTGTCTGCGGGGTAAACACCATCCGGGAAATGCACCAGGCGGAGATGGTGATTGCGCCGGCGATTACCACGGAAGGGAAATCCTGGCAGAAAGCTCAATCCGGTTCCTGAAGCCGGCCTGAGAAAAAGAGTTATTCTTCCTCCTCTTCTTCCTCCACATCGTCTATAGCAGTGCTCGTTTCTTCAGCGATGTGCGGCAATAAAGCGGCCACTTTTTTGCGTGGTCGAGCGGCGAAGTCCGCCTTGTTGATTATCTGACGCAGTTCTTTTAATTTTTCTGCCTGTTTCGCCGTTTTCACCGGTATAACCACCCCATCCACTCCTGTTTTCCACAGGGCTTTGAGTTCATCGCCACTAACTGACGTCTGTGCCATCAGGAGCAGGGGTTTGGACAGAAGGTCGGCAAAGCGCTGGCAGAGCATAAGCTGGTGCCAGGTAATGGCGGAGTCCTCTTCTTTGTCACCAGCCAGCAGCACGGCATCCACCGGCAGTTCGTTTATCGTCCTGAGCAGGCCGTCGCTCAGCGACGGCTCTACGAGCAATATTTTGCCCGCCTTCTCGATGCCGGAAAGGCCAAACTCTATATCCAGCGGCAGGATAACAAAGTCGGCACCGGCCTCGATAGAGGCCTTTATCTGCTGACGGCTTTTCCCTTCCAGCCACAGTCCCCAGACCAAGTCGGGCAGAGACCGGACGGTGTTTGTTACTACATCTTTTCCAGTGCCGGTTTGAGCAATGATGGCGGCGTCGGCGCTGGAAACGTAATCAGCCAGTGGCGCGGTATTACTTGACGGCTCGACCCGGGCAATAAGTGCCATTTTTGGCTTTGCCGGGGACGGTTTGGTAGCTCTGAACCCCAATGGCAGGGAAACCGTTTCCGCGCTCTGTAGCAGTTTATCGATTAGCTTGCTCATGCCACCTCCCTGTATCAGCGCGTAAATGTCTTCCCGGCTGGCTGACTCTGGATTAGTATAGCACAATGCTGGCTGCCTTAAGAAATAGCGGATATGGCTCCCCGGATTTTAACAGAGTTTCAATGTCTCTTTTATGGGGAATTAATAACGCGGCTTTAAGATGGAAGTAGTGACCGGAAATAAATATAAGGAGGGCGGTAGTAAGATGATTAAAACAGTAATCAGGCTTAAGGATGATATGGTCATGGTCTTCGATGGCATGGGGGAGCAGATGACTGTCTATCAGGGTCAGTATGACCAGGCCAAGGAAAAGGTACTTGAAGATGCGCCTTTGGATGCCGTGTTTGTCAACTGGTTCGGCAGCGACGCCATTCCAGAAACCGTAAGCAGAGAGGACTGGTAGTCCGTGAGGCATTATCAGCAAGTACAGAATATGCTGACTACCGGAGAGGTTGCCCGCATGCTCAATGTCCATCCCGGTACGGTGAGGCGCTGGCATAACCGGGAAATATTGAAAGGATATCGTATCGGGCCGCGGGCAGACCGCCGGTATCGACGGGAGGACATTGAGCTTTTCCTCAGGAAGAGTTTTACCTCGCCACTATCAGGAGGCAACTACGAATGCTTACCCTAGTGGGCCTACCCCCTATTTGCTTGTTACCATTGGAGAGCAGGGGTCTGGTGTGTTAAATGAGAAATTTCGTCATGATAGTACTGGTGGTATTGATTGGAGTAGGCAGCTTTGCTATTGGTATGCTCTACGAGCAGGAAAGCAGGCGGGTATCGGCCAAGCTGTTATATCAGACACCGGAACCATACGCACTCGAGGATGCCCTTGCCTTCCTTGAGTATGCCGAATATACCCACCAGACCTACGTGGACAATCCCGAGTGGTGCCGATGGCATCTGGGAACCTGGGAGCACCACAAATGGTGCGTCGATAACTACACCAGAATCATTGCCCTCATTGAAACGATATCAGCTGCAAGCGAACCTCAAGAATAATACAGCAGCCTCAACTATCTGAATTACCCTCACATCAATCAATCCTTTTATACTCCATCTGCGGTCTTACATTAGCCAGCAGTATAGCAAATTATTTAGCCAATTGGCATTTTAACAACGGAAATATAATATAATATTACATAATCTTCGATTGACTATTGACAGATTTAGAACTATTATACTACAATTGGCATATAAATAAATAGGTTTGTAGTACTTAAAATGGAGAGTAAGGTTGCCGAGCACCAGGATGCCGTATTTGATGTTCTCCTGGAAAAGGTGTATCGGGATGGCGGCTATGATTTCCGTGGTTACAGGCGCGGAACCGTGACCCGCCGTCTGGGCAGAAGAATGCTGACCACAGGCGTAAAGACATATATCGACTACATGCGCTTCTTAGACTCGCATCCTGAGGAGTACGAACGGTTTGCCGATTACCTCACCATAAAGGTCAGCAGTTTCTTCCGCAGTCCTTATACTTATCGACAGCTGGCAGGATTGGTGCTGCCGG
>DASRZK010000136.1:0-2226 GCA_035686505.1 Dehalococcoidales bacterium
GAAGGTTATCTTCGTACCTGCGACACTGGCGAACCCGGTTACCTGGTCACCCAGGGCCCCAATATCATGAGTCGTTACGTGGCTGATGCTGAAGCCACCAGGTCTGTCTTTCAAGAAGGG
Organism: Dehalococcoidales bacterium; assembly: GCA_035686505.1. Lineage (GTDB taxonomy): Bacteria > Chloroflexota > Dehalococcoidia > Dehalococcoidales > RBG-16-60-22 > E44-bin89. The sequence continues at coordinate 121 of DASRZK010000136.1, forward strand.
TGGTACACCGGCCTGCGGGACATCGTCTTCGCCTTAAAAAATGAAACGGACGGACAACTCGACTATTACTGGATGACCAGGGATTCGGCACTTCTTATTCGCGGTGGGGCCAATTATTCTTATGACCAGATTGCCGCCGAGCTGGCAAAGGTACTGGTGGAAGACTTCAACCTGAAAACAGAGCAATTCAAGTTAGCGGTGATAGGTTTGCGGGTGGAAAGCGAACATGAAGACAGCTGTTGCGTTACCATAGAACTTGGCCAGAAGGTTACAGATAAACAGCGGCAACTGGAAGCTGAGTTTTTAGACGAGGCTCGCCAGAGAGTCCCCAAAGGTTTTAGGCCCGATTATGTCCGTTTTGCTAAAATTCCCACGAATTTCAAGGGCCTGGTACTTATCTCTGAGTTGAGAGCGGATTATAAGAAGTCGCTGGAAACACAAGGACTGGCAATATATACGTAGAAAAGAGCAACATTTTTACTGAAACAGGAGGATTCTATGGCTGAAAGCACCAAGGGTGTTGACAAGGCAATTCTGGACAAAGTGGAGAAAAGAGCTTACGAACTTATTGACAAATATCACGGCTGCTCGCAGTGCTCACTGCTGGCGATTCAGGAAGTCTGCGGCATGAAAGACGATGTAATGGCAAAAGCATCAATCGGCCTGGCAGGCGGTGTTGGGGGAATGCACTCGATATGCGGAGCACTGACCGGCTCGGCACTTGCCCTCGGCATGAAGTATGGTCGCGACGTCAGTTATCTGAAAGGCCCGGCAGAAAAGGCCATCGAGGTAGAGCATGCCGCCATGGAACCGGTGACCAGACTGGCCAAGTGGTTTGAACGGGAATTCGGCAGTATTGACTGCCACGATATTCGCCGGGCGTTTTTGGGAACGGAACTGAACCGTGAAATCCCGTGGCAGAAGCAGTGGCTGCAAGAGCTGGGTATCCATGAGCACTGCTCGAAGATTGTGGCCAGGACGGCCAGACGGGCCGCGGCCATGCTGGAGAAGCCAGATTTAAGCATCCTTGACAAGGTTTAGCGGGAAGTTTAATACGGTTACCTTACTTCTCCTTGGCCGCCGATAGCTCGGGTTTGGTGTACGCCTCATTCACCTGACGCGCCGGGTGGCTCTGAGCGCTGTAGTCTTTAAGCGCCGAAGCCTCCCGCATTTTATCCAGTTTGCCCTGCTTGGAGAGACGCTCGTATATCATCACCCAGGCACAGTTGCGCTCCGGGCTGGTCTCGCACTTACCGTCCTTGTACCCACCGCAGGGGCCGTTGACCAGGCTCTTGGCACACATGGTCATGGGACAGATACCGCCGTAGTCGGCGAGCAGGCAGTTACCACAAGCACGGCATTTCTCCAGCCAGAGACCTTCATCGGCGGTCACCCCGATAAAGCGAGTGTTCACCGCAGGGAGCACCGGCATCATTTCCATTATCTCGGCGACAAACTGCACCCCCGCCCCACAGGCCATGGACAGCACAACGTCATATTCCTTCATCTTTTCAACTATAGGCAAAAGGTACTCACGATCGCACTGCCGCTGTACGGTCAACTCGCCAATCTCAACCTGCCGGCCGTCTATCTTGTCGGCCATCCTGAACTCGGTGGCCAGCAGCTCCACTTCCTTTTCACCCCCGGCCTGGCAGACACTGACACAGGTACCGCAACCAAGGACCAGTATCTTCTTGTAGTCCTTGATTTTCTCCTTAATCTCGGCAAACGGTTTCCTCTCGGCGACTATCATGGCTTCACTTTCTCCTTTTTCAGAGGATTGGGCCCCAGACGCTTTGCCCGTTCTGTCATCTCATTACAGGCAGCCGCAAACAGCGGGGCATCGGAGGCACCCATGTTAAACATCTCCACCCGTTCCGGCTCGATGCCCACCTCTTCGAGCAGCTTCTTGGCCTGCTCAACCTTCTTTTTAGCTCTGAGATTTCCTTCCAGGAAATGACAATCGCCTTCCTCTCAGCCGGCCACGAAGGCGGCATCAGCGCCGTCTTCAAACGCCTTGAGCAGGTGGAGGGTATCCACCTTGCCGGTGCACATCAGCTTGACGATACGCACGTTGGGGGCATACTCCAGGCGCATGGAACCGGC
>DASRZK010000137.1:0-2190 GCA_035686505.1 Dehalococcoidales bacterium
CGCCGAGTTACCTGACGGACTTGACCTGGCGGTCATCGTTATCCCCGCCCGGGCCACGGCATCGGCAGTCAGGGAGTGCGCCGCCAGGGGCATAAAATCGTTCGTTCTCTGCGCCGGCGGCTTCTCCGAAGTCGATGAGAACGGTGAGGCACTCCAGGAAGAACTGACGCACGCCATCACGGAAACCGGCGCCAGTGCCCTTGGCCCCAATACCTCCGGGCACACCTCAACGCCCTGTCACTTTACCTCCAGCATCTTTCCGCTTGGTAAAATCCCGCCGGGAAAAATCTCCTATATCGCGCAGACGGGGAATTTCGCCACGCACACTATGCGCTACATCATCACCGGGGAGAACTTTGGCGTGGCCAGGGTGACCGGGCTGGGCAACAAGATAGATGTCGATGAGAGTGATGTCCTCCAGTACTACGCTGATGACCCGGAGACGGCGGCCGTTTTCCTCTACCTGGAAAACATCAAGCGCCCGGGACGCTTTATCAACATCGCTCGTGAGGTGAGCCACATAAAACCTGTCTTCCTGCTCATGGGGGGCAGCACCAGAGAGGGGGCCAAAGCCGCCGTGACGCATACCGCCGCCATGGCCTCTGATGAGCATATTCTTGATGGCGCCATCAGGCAGGCCGGCATTACCCGTCTTTATCAGTACTCTCATCTCGTCCTGGTAGCCAAGGCGCTGGCCTGCATGCCGATTCCAAAAGGAAACCGGGTGAGCTTCCTGGCGCCTTCCGGAGCCATGCTGGTAGTACTCACAGACCTATGCCACCAGCAGTGGGATTTAGATGTTCCCGAACTGGAAGAAAAGACCAGAATGCGTCTGCAGGAGATAAGCCCGGAGTACATCAGGATGAGGAACCCGGTTGATATCTGGCCCTCGGCGCTTGACCACGGTATCGAGTTCAGCTACGGAGAGGCCATTGAAGCCCTGATGAAAGATAAAAATATCGATGCGGTGGTGCCGATTCTCATGCTGGCCGATGACGTTGGCGTGCCGCCTCTGGACTTCCTGGTCAGGCTGGCAAATAAATACCCGGAAAAGCCGCTTTATGTCACTTTCAGCGCCGAGAAAAAGCACATGGAAGCGGCCAAGGCATTCTTGGAACCGAAAGGCGTGCCCACCTTTCCCCTGATTGAAGAGCCTTTTGAAGTTCTTTCCATACTTAACCGGTGCCGGCAGGCTATGAAGCGACCCGATTAAAACAACTTTATGTCAAATATTAACAATTTGAGGTGATTCATTGTATCAGAAAAGCACACTGGATAACGGCCTCCGCATCGTGACCTCAAGCATGCCCCAGACCCGCTCGGTGTCAATCAGTTTCTTCATCGGCACCGGCTCCCGATATGAAGCCGATGACCACGCCGGCATCTCCCACTTCATCGAGCATCTGTGTTTCCGCGGCACTGAGAAGCGACCCGCCGCCAGGGACATATCTACGGCCATCGAAGGCGTGGGCGGTATTCTTAACGGCGGCACGGATAAGGAGCTTACCATTTACTGGTGCAAGGTGGCCCGACCCCACCTCGAGACCGCCCTTGATGTGCTGGTGGACATGCTCGTCAATTCCCGATTTGACCCGGAAGATATGGAAAAGGAGCGCCAGGTCATCATCGAGGAGATAAACATGAGCAACGATTCACCCTCGCAGCGGGTGGGAATGCTCACTGACGAACTACTCTGGCCCGGGCACCCGCTTGGCCGAGACATCGCCGGCAGCCGCGATTCCGTCAGCAATATCACACGGGAGTTTATGCTCGATTACCTTGCCAGCCACTACCAGCCGGGCAACACCGTGATGGCTGCCGCCGGGGACATCCAGCACGAAGAAATGGTGAGCATGATTCAAAAGGCGCTGGGCAATTGGGCGGGACGGCCATCCCATCCTGAATGCTCCGCCTACAAAGAAAAACAATTCCCCAGGCTGCGTATTGAAACCAGGGAGCTGGAACAGGTGCACCTTTGCCTGGCGCTGCCAGGCCTGTCACTCCTACACCCCAAGAGGTTTAACATTGATTTGCTCAACGTCATCCTCGGCGATGGCATGAGCAGTCGCCTGTTCACTAATATCCGGGACAAGCTGGGACTGGCCTACAACATCAGCAGTTACGTTGACCATTTCCTCGATACCGGCTCACTCATCATCGCCGCCGGCGTTGATTTTAAAAATTTAAAGG
>DASRZK010000138.1:0-4944 GCA_035686505.1 Dehalococcoidales bacterium
CAACTTGATATCGTCAAGCTTTTGCCAGTACTTTTTCGGGAGGTCGTCAACCTTCGGATTCAATTTGAAGTAGGCCCCCGAGCGCCCCGGCTGAGTTTCCGTCCGCTCGGCGATGAGGTCTTTCATTTCCGAAATGGGGATAATATCTTTCGGATGGGCGAAGCCAAGGGTGGCGGCGAGGTTAGCATCTGGGTCGGCATCGATAGCGAGGACGGAATAGCCGGACGCGGCGAAAGTGTGGGCGAGCAGGGAGGCCAACAGCGTCTTGCCCACGCCGCCTTTACCACTAATCGCTATCTTCATAGTTTGATACGCATTAAACCTTATACCCGGTTACTCTGGGGAGAATATATTTGATATTTTGAGGACGATTTATTTGCCGCCTATTATACTATCTATTATTTTCGGTGGCAAGAGTTGGTGGTAAAAAAATTTTAGTCAATTACAATGCTAAACCGCCAGTGTGGAAAGGTGCTTTATTCTTTTCAGCATGTTGGGGTGCGTGGTGAAAATTTCCATTAGCTTTTGAGATTTACTTAGCTTTACTTCCTTCTGGCGCAGCTCCATGAGTTCATCATAGTCAATGGCGCTGCCGGCGCCCATCCAGGTCCCGAGGCCGGTAATGACACCGTAAAGAATGCCAAAGAGAAGGGCGATTAGCAGGTACATCCTTGCCTGAAGCCACATAGCAACCTCCCTAATTTATATTGTATAAGATATGCCAGCCATCTCACAACTGACAGCTTGCTTTCCCGGCGATAGAACACGGCCATTTATTTGTCTTTATCTTTGCGAAAAACTAAAATAGGACGGTTGGTTAGAATAATCTCTTTTTCCAAATACTGTTAAGCAAGGGGGCAGAAAATGACGAAGAAGCTGTATCCGGTATGCGCACGCTGTACCAGGGTGGCCTGCTTTCCGCTGTTGAAATCAGGTGAAGAGCCTCCCATCGATGACGCACCTGGCTATTGTCCGATGAAGCTGATGCCCGAGTTAATTGAAAAGGCAACCACCGAATATGACCGCCCGGAGGTGAGAGAGTTTGCTCGCCTCGCTTCGGTACAGGAGTTCGAATGTTACGAACAACTACCGGAGGGCAGGCGCACTAAAATCCCGCGGGTCGAGGAGCTGATTCAGTTTTCCCATAAGTGCAATTATAAGAAACTCGGCATTGCCTTCTGTACCGGCCTGGCCAATGAAGCCCGCATCCTGACCGATGTCCTGGAGAACAAAGGGTTTGAGGTGGTTTCGGTGCGGTGCAAGGTGGGGGCAACTCCCAAAGAAAGAATCGGCATCAGGGAGGAGGAGAAGATACGGGGTCCGGGCTGTTGGGAAACAATGTGCAGCCCCATCGTTCAAGCCGAAATATTGAACGCGGTCGGGGTGGAGATGGCCATCATGCTTGGCCTCTGCATCGGGCACGATACCTTATTTATTAAATACTGTCGTGTACCCATGACGGTGCTAGCGGTAAAAGACCGGGTCTTCGGCCACAACCCGCTGGCAGCGCTTTACCTTGCTAATACTTCATACTACGGTCGCTTGATGGCCAAAACTGAGGATTAAAAATCAGCCTTACCGAAAGGAGGTCAGGAAAGATGGCTATCATTGAGATAAGCGTCATGCCGCTGGGTACCGGGACACCGTCGCTTAGCAAATACGTCGCCGGTGCGATGAAAGTGCTTCAGGCGGAGAAAAACGTCAAGTATGAGATGACTTCAATGGGCACCAATATTGAGGGGGAATTGGAACAGCTCTTCGATTTAGCCCGCAGGATGCACCTTTCCGCCTTTGATGCCGGCGCGCAGCGGGTGGTGACAACCATGAAGATTGACGAGCGGCGGGACCAGGCGGCAACCATTCAGAGCAAGGTGGCATCGGTGAAGAGGGAGTTAGAGAAATAAAACGGTTTATTATATTATCCCAACATTGCATTTTCAACGAGCTTGTGCTATATTAAATTACTCAGAAAAGAAAATAAACCGCTAGGGGTGCTCACGGGCTGAGAGGCAGTTCGCGCCAACCCTGTGGACCTGACCTCGGTAATACGAGCGTAGGGAAGCGGCAGTAACCTGGACCAAGGGTCTTGAAGGAACCGCCGGAGCCCTTGGTTTTTATTTTGTGGAGGAGACTATGACGCAACTGGAATCGGCTAGGAAAGGCATTGTAACGCCACAGATGAAGGTGGTGGCGGAGGCGGAGGGGCTGGATGTGGAGTTTATTCGAGAGGGTGTCGCCAGAGGGAGAATAGTTATACCGGCCAATATCCATCATGAGAAGCTGGTCCCCTGCGGCATCGGCCAGGGACTGAAGACCAAGGTCAATGCCAACATCGGCACGTCCTCTGACTTCGGTGATATCAATACGGAACTGGAAAAGCTGCGCGTTGCCATTGATGCCGGCGCGGACACGGTGATGGACCTGAGCACCGGCGGCGATATTAGCGCCATCCGACGGGCCATCATTGCCGCCAGTACCGCTGGAATTGGCACCGTGCCCATCTATCAGGCGGGCATTGGGGCCATAGAACGGTATGACGCCATCGTGAAGATGACGGCGGACGACCTGTTTGCGGGGATTGAAGAACATGCCAAAGACGGCGTCGATTTTGTTACCGTGCACTGCGGCGTCACGCGGGTGGCCATTGACCGGCTCAAGAACCAGGGCCGGGTCGCTGATGTGGTCTCGCGTGGCGGCGCTTTCCTGATCGGCTGGATTATCTATAATGAGCAGGAAAATCCGCTCTATACGCAGTATGACCGCCTTCTGGATATTGCCCGAGAGTATGATGTTACCTTGAGCCTTGGCGATGGCCTGCGGCCCGGCAGCCTGGCCGATGCCACCGACCGCGCTCAGATTGAGGAACTACTCACCCTGGGCGAGCTGGTGGAGCGGGCCTGGAAAGCCGGGGTTCAGGTGATGGTGGAGGGGCCGGGTCATCTGCCCCTGAACCATATTGAGACCAATATCAAGCTGCAGAAAACAGTCTGCCGGGAAGCACCATTTTATGTGCTGGGTCCGCTGGTGACCGACATCGGTGCGGGCTATGACCATATCACGGGAGCCATCGGCGGTGCCATCGCGGCTGCGGCCGGTACCGATTTTCTCTGCTACGTGACACCGTCCGAGCACCTTGCTCTGCCGGATTACGAAGATGTCAGGCAGGGGGTAATTGCCTCACGCATCGCCGCTCATGCCGGTGACATTGTAAAAGGGGTAAAAGGCGCCGAGGAGTGGGACCGGAAAATGTCAATAGCGCGTAAAAAGTTCGACTGGGAAGAGCAGGCGCGGCTTTCACTGGACCCGGAACGCTCCCAGAAGGTGCATCGCCAGCACACTACTGCCGGCTCAGCCTGCAGCATGTGTGGCAAATACTGTGCCATGGAGCTGGTGGAGAAGTATCTGGGTGTTGGCTCGCCCCGGTGCTAATTTGACATAATCGCATGGGTGGCGCATTTAGCTTAGGCAGGATTTTCGGCATTCAGTTCCGCATCCACTACAGCTGGTTCATCATCTTCGTGTTGATAACCGGTTCCCTCTCCTGGCAGTACTTCCCTTATACCTATCCCGAATGGAGTGAACTGACCTACTGGCTCACCGGCATAGCGACCAGCCTGCTTTTCTTCACCTCTGTGGTGGCCCATGAGCTGGCCCACAGCCTGGTCGGCCGGGCCAATGATATCCCCGTCAAAAGTATAACCCTGTTTCTTTTCGGCGGGGTGGCCCATATGACCCGCGAGGCCACCAGACACGGGGCGGAGTTAAGAATGGCTCTTGCCGGTCCGGTGGCGAGCCTGGTCATTGGCGGCCTGTTTTTCGGGCTCCACCTGCTATTGCAAAGCATAAGTGAACCAGTGGCCGCACTGGCGTTCTGGCTGGCACAGATAAACGTGGTGCTGGCTCTCTTCAACCTCATCCCCGGCTTCCCCCTCGACGGCGGTCGCGTCTTTCGCTCCCTTCTATGGCGCTTCAGCGGCGACTACAAGCGCGCCACCCGTATTGCCTTTGAGGTTGGGCGGGGCGTGGGTTACCTCTTTGTGGCTGGTGGCGTCATTCTGATGTTCCTTTACCGGGAAAACTGGTTCAACGGCCTCTGGCTGGCATTTATCGGGATATTCCTGACCTATGTGGCCACTGCCAACTACCGGCAGACACAGTGGCAGGCGGCACTGATGGGAGTCAAAGTAGCTGATGTTATTACGACCACCTGCCCGGTAATATCGCCACATATGACCGTCAGCCGTGTAGTCCAGGACTATATCTTTATCAGAGGGCACCAGTGTTTTATGGTCACTGATGGCGGAGAGCTAAAGGGTATACTGACTCTGCCTAACATCAAGTCGGTTGACCAGAAAACCTGGGACACCACGGCCGTGAGTGATGTCATGATGCCAGTGGAGCAGTTAAGGGTGGCCCATATGGATGAAGAGGTGTTGAGCGTGCTTGAGCAGATGGAGGAATATGGTATCAGTCACATGCCGGTAGTGAGCGAGGGCAGAATCATCGGGCTGGTCACGCGTGATGATGTGCTCAGGCTTCTATATACGCGTTCTAGACTGGGTATATGACGTCTCAGGTCTTCCACTCCTTTGGTGGGTTCTCCGGTAGCTACAGTTTCTATTGACTTTTAAGGCCAGCGTAGTAGAATGAGGACAACGCAGAAGCGTATTCGCTCATCGGTGATATGTTTTCTTTTCAGCGCACGGTAATCGATAATTGTGTTGTAAGCAAGGGGGGATTAGATTGAAAGCGGTTATACTGGCGGCCGGCGAAGGCAGTCGCATGCGCCCCCTGACCTGCACCAGGCCCAAGGTAATGCTGCCCATTGCCAATAAACCTATACTGGAGCATTTGCTCGTCGAGGCGATTGCGGCGGGCATCAGCGAATTCATTCTTGTGGTTGGCTACCATGATGAGGCGGTGCTTGATTACTTTGGTGATGGC
>DASRZK010000139.1:0-3339 GCA_035686505.1 Dehalococcoidales bacterium
CACCCTCAAGAGAAAAGAGTAAAAGAAGTGCAGAAACTTCTCGGGCTTCCCGACCACGTATTACCTTTGTGCTTTATATCCATCGGTTATCCGGCAGAGCAAAAGCCGCCGTCAAATCGCTACAATGAGTCCAGGGTTCATCACAACCACTGGTAACGCTCAACGTTCAATCGCCTGGTCAAAAACAGTTATAAAATCAGGTTGAGCGGCTCTTCGATATAGTTTTTCACGGTCTGCAGGAACTGCGCGCCCAATGCTCCGTCCAGAACGCGGTGGTCAATGGACAGGGTCAGGTTAATCATCGGCCGTATAACCATCTCACCGTTTCGCGCTACAACCTTCTCCGCGATTCTCCCCACGGCCAGTATCGCGGCCTCGGGTGGCTGTATAATGGCGCTGAACTGGTCGATATCGTACATGCCCATGTTGGAGATGGTGAAGGTGCTGCCGGTCATCTCTTCTCTGGCGAGGGTGCGCTCCCTGGCCTTCTGCACCAGTTCAGCCCGGGCCTGCGCGATTTCAGCCACCGATTTCGTGCCGGCATCCCTGATGACGGGCACCATCAAACCGCCTTCGACCGAGGTTACCAGGCCGATGTCAATCCGCTTGAATAGCTTTACCGAACCGTCGGCATAGGAACAGTTGATGGCCGGGTTTTTCTCCAGTGCCCTGACCACTATCTTTATAATCAGGTCGGTAAGCGTCAGCCTGATGCCGGTTTTGCTCTCGATTATCGGCAGCAGTTGCTGGCGTGTTTTCTGTAATTCCTGAGCATCGACTGCTACGGTGAGGTAGAAGTGCGGCGTCTGAAAGCTCTCCACCATGCGCCGGGCAATCACCTCGCGCATGGTAGACAGAGGGATAATTTCCTCCTCGCCTCCCGCTGGTGCTTCACCGGAAGGCGGCGCCGCGACGGCTCTGCTTTCCTCGACGAACTTGAGTATGTCTTCTTTAGTAATTCTGCCGCCAGGTCCGGTTCCCGTTACCAGGCCGAGGTCAACATTGCGCTCTCTGGCAATGTTTCTGGCCAGCGGGGAGGCTTTAAGCTCTTTCGATTCTGTGGCCGGTTTCGGTGGTTCAGACCTTGCTTCTGCCTTTGGCGTCTCCTCTTTTTTCGCTGCAACTTTGATAAGGGTTTCAGTTTCAGGCGCTTTCTCGCCGGGCTGGAGAATATAGGCAATGGCGGTGCCCACCGGCACCTCATCGCCGGGCTGGAACATTATCTTGCTCAGAATACCTGAAGCCTCAGCATCAAGTTCAAAAGAGGTTTTTTCACTCTCAATCTCCAGGATAATATCACCCTTTTCCACACGGTCGCCCTCTTTTTTCAGCCACCGGACGATTTTGCCGCTGGTCATTGCCTCATCAAGCTTGGGGAAGATTACGGCCACAGCCATGCTGATACCTCCACTCGGTTAAATCGAAATATTCTGATTTTCTATTTTCCCATCATCTCCAGGGCCGCCGCCTTGATCTTTGCCGGGTTGACCAGTATATACTGCTCCTGCCCGGGATTGAAGGAAACCGGTGAATCGAGCGAGGCCACGCGCCGGATAGGAGCGTCCAGATAATCAAAAGCTTTCTCGCCGATAATGGCAGCAATCTCAGCGCCGAAGCCACCGGTGCGGCATGCCTCATAGACGACCATTGCTTTGCTTGTTTTCTGCACCGAGCTCAGGATGATATCCTCATCGAGTGGCTTCAGTGTCCTTATATCGACCACCTCAACATCCACGCCATCTTTGGCAAGCTCCTCCGCGGCTTCCAGGGCGAAGTTAACGCAGCGCGAGTAGGTGATGATACTAATGTCCTTGCCCTGGCGCTTGATGTCACCTTTGCCCAGAGGAATCGTGTACTCTTCTTCGGGAACCGGACACGATTCACCATACAGCTTCTTGTGCTCGATGAAGATAACCGGGTTGTCCTCCCTGATGCTGGTCTTGAGCAGGCCCTTGGCATCATAGGCGTTGGAAGGCATGACCACATAGAGCCCCGGGATGTGGGCGAAGATGGCTTCCAGTGACTGGGAATGGTGCGGCCCGGCGGCCACCCCGCCGCCTCCCTGCGTCCGCATTACCATTGGCACCTTGACCATGCCGCCGGTCATATAGCGCAGCTTGGCAATCTGGTTGATAATCTGGTCGGCGGCGATGAAGGAAAAATCGATGTACATGATTTCCGCCACCGGCCGCATGCCCACCAGCGCTGCGCCCAGCGCGGCACCGGCGATAGCTGCCTCGGCCAGGGGGGTGTTTCGGATACGCTCGTGACCGAACTCTTCCAGCAGCCCCTGGCTTACCTTATAGGAACCGCCATACTCGGCGATTTCCTCTCCCATCATAAATACTTTGGGGTCGCGCTTCATCTCTTCACGGAGCGCTTCCCGCAGTGCTTCTCGGTAGGTTAACTCTCGCATGCTTCCCCCCTTTTAATAAATCAGGCGTAGATATCTTCCAGCGCTTCTTCAGGCGCGGGCTCGGGGCTTTCCTGGGCGAACTTTACCGCCTCATCGAGCTCCCGCAACACGTTTTTTTCAATCTCATCAAGCTCGGCGTCCGTGGCCATCTTATTCTGTACCATCTGCTGGCGCAGCCGCTTTATGGGGTCCTTCTTCTTCCATTCCTCAACTTCTTCCTTGGGCCGGTAGCTGGTGCCGGGGTCACCCATGTGATGCCCGACGGTCCGATAGGTGTTCCCGACAATGAGTATAGGGCCCTCACCCTTGCGGCACTTCTCAATCGCCTCCCTGGCCACCTCGGCAACGGCAATGGCGTCATTACCATCCACGCTTATTCCCGGGATTCCGTAGCCTTTGGCGCGGTCGGCAATATCGGTCAGGCGGCAGTAGTCCCGGGTGGGCGTGCTCTGCTGGTAAAGGTTGTTCTGGCAGACGAAGAGAACGGGCAGGCACCAGGCGGCCGCCAGTCCTATACCTTCGTGGAAGGCACCGGAGTTGGTCGCCCCGTCGCCAAAGAAAGCGACCATTATACTGTCGAGCTTCTGCATCTTGAGGGCAGCCCCTACGCCGGCAGCAATGGGAATACCATCGCCGACAATGCCGGTGGCACCGAGGATATTGCGGTCAACATCGGCGATATGCATGGAGCCGCCTTTGCCTTTGCAGTATCCGGTCTTTTTGGCGAAGAGTTCGGCCATCATCCGGTCAAGCTGGGCCCCCTTGGCGATAATGTCGCCGTGACCGCGGTGTGTCGTTATGGTGTAGTCATCTTCACGGAGAAAGGCGCAGACTCCAGATGGAATGGCTTCCTGGCCGATTGAGGCGTGGATAAAACCGGGCAAACCTTTGCGGTACTCGATTATGGCTCTCTCTTCGAAGAA
>DASRZK010000140.1:0-3377 GCA_035686505.1 Dehalococcoidales bacterium
CTCGTAGAAGAACAGCTCATAGCCTATGATTTCCCGCATGACGCGCTGCACCGGCGACCAGAGCCCGCCGCCGGCGGTCATCACCATGCCGTCCTCGCCGACTTCTCCCCGCAACTTGTAATACGGCTCGAAGTTATCCACCGGTTCGGTGTGTTCCATGACGTACCTGATGACCGGGTAATCTTTTTCGCTCTTGAATATTTTCTCCATCTCATACTTGATCCACGGGCCTTCGGAAGTGTCAAAGAGTTCCTTTTTGGCCACGGTGCCCACGGGCGTGCGGTACTCGGTGGTGATGTAGGGCGGGTCGTTAGTTTCCACCACTTCCATATCCCGGTATTCTTCCCTGGTTACGGCAAAGAAGCGCGCCTGAGAGCCGGCACCCTGGTCGCGCAGAATATCTGTCTGACTCCGTCCTTTATATTTATCGGGGAGGGTGCCGTGGGCGGAGTGGTAGTTAAACCAAACGTCAATGCGTGCCCCGAATGGGAGCTTGTCCAGCTTTTCACCCCGCGCCGCCGCCAGTATCTGCTGTTTTCTGGTCATAGCCATCCGGTCTGCACCTCTAAAAATACTACTTGCCGATAAGCTGTTTGCACACTGGCACCGCCCGGCCACCGTCATGGGCATAGCCATCGGCACCAATGTAATTGGCATAGTCCTGGGTCACCGGCGCCCCACCGACAACTACCTTCACGCTGGAACGCAGCCCCCCGTCCTCCAGCGCCTTGATGACCTTGCTCATCACCGGCATGGTGGTGGTCAGCAAAGCCGACATGCCCAGAATATCAGGGTTCCTCTCCTTTACCTCGTCAACGAATTGCTTGACCGACACGTTGAGCCCGAGGTCAAAGACCTCAAAGCCGTTCCCGCTGAGAAAGGTGGCGACCACGTTCTTGCCGATGTCATGCATGTCGCCCTCAACGGTGCCGATGACCACCTTGCCGATGGTCGGCATGCCTGTCTCCTCAAGCGCTGGTTTGAGCACCTCAAGAGCGGCTTTCATCGCCCGCGCCGCCATGAGCATATCGGGCAGGAAGTACTCGCCACTGGAAAACTTCTCGCCTACCACCGCCATGCCAGCCTGCAATCCCTTTGAGACGATGTCCTGCGGATTGGCGCCGCCATCAAGCGCCGCCCTGGTTAACTCTATGGTTTTATCCTGGTCACCCCGGTCAATCGCCTGGGCCAAAAGAGACAGATCAGCCATCGGAACGACTCCTTTCTTTACTGGCAAAGATTGAAAGAACTATTCAATTTTAGGTAAAAGTAACGGTATTGTCCAGAAGGCTCAGGCCATATACAGCCGGTGCTCTTTGATATACCGGTTGACCGGCTCGGGGACAAGGTGACGCACCGAGAGGCCCCTGGCAACACGTTCTCTGATATTCGTGGCGCTGATATCAACCAGCGGCTCCTTCATGAGCATGACCCGCTGCCTGATACCCGGGATTTCCGCTTCCAGCGCTTTCAAATCCGGCTTCTTCACGCCGGGCCTCGGCGCCGCCACTAGGTAACAGAGCTTGATGAGCTCTGGAGCATCATGCCACTGCGGGAGCTGCATCAGGTTGTCCTGCCCCAAAATAAAGAACAACTCGTCCTCATCTGAGAGGCGCTCTTTCAGCGCATTAATGGTATCTATCGTGTAGGTTGGCCCAGAACGTTGTATTTCCATCTCAGAGATTCTGAAATAGGGTGTATCATTCAGCGCCAGCCGCAGCATCTGCAGTCGGTGTTCGGCCGGCGTGATGGTCCGGTCCACCTTGAGCCAGGGCTGACCGGCCGGGATGAAAAGTACCTCGTTCAAATTGAGCTGCTCTCTGGCCACCTCGGCCAGGATAAGGTGCCCACTGTGAACCGGGTCAAATGTGCCCCCCAGAATACCAACGTTCATTAAATCACCATTCCCATTCTACAGTTCCACAGCGGACTCTGTCACCCGACTTTACACCTGCTTTCTCCAGTTCCCTGACGATGCCGGCCCGGGCCAGCAAATGTCTGAATAGAGCGCGCAATTCGCTCGCGGTAACCCCCCTCATCGCCACAATGCGTTCCAGTTCGGGTGCCTGAATGACAAAGGTTTCGCCTTCTTTTCTTACCCTTGTGCCCCTGCCTCTGGGTTGGGGGCGGAAAATCTTCCCAGGTGCCTCCCTGAGCGCAGGCTGGCTCTTTTCTACCTGTCTCAACTTCCCGGCCACGGCTGCCATCAGCTCGTTTATGCCCTGCCCCGTCGCTGCCGACACGAAAAACACCTCGATTCCTGCCTGCCGGAAAGATTCCTCCACTTCCTGTTGCCTGGCGGCTACCTGCGGCAGATCAACTTTATTCACCGTTACCAGTTGCGGCTTTCGTGCCAGTGCCGAGTCATAGAGGACAAGCTCATTGTTTATCTTTATCATATCTGCCACCGGGGCTTCACGGCTGCCATCAATGAGGTGGAGCAGCAATTTGGTGCGCAGGCTGTGGCGGAGAAATTCATGCCCGAGGCCGCGCCCGAGGTGGGCATCCTCAATCAATCCCGGTATCTCGGCCAGGATAAAGTTCTGCATCCCGACCTCTACCGCTCCCAGAATCGGCTCTAACGTCGTGAAGGGATAGCTGGCTATTTTGGGTCTGGCTGCAGAAGCCTTCGCCAGCAATGTCGACTTGCCGGCGTTGGGATAGCCGATAATGCCAACGTCAGCAATGAGCCTCATCTCCAGTATTATGGCACATTCCTCACCGGGTTCCCCTTGCTGGGCGATGCGAGGAGCCTGCTGGGTGGAAGAGGCAAAATGCACGTTACCCTTGCCTCCCCTCCCACCACTGGCCACAACCACCTGTTCGCCGGCCTCCTTCAGGTCAGCAGTCAATTCGTTGTCTGGCAGCGTTGTTTTACCGGTTACCAGCGTCCCGGGAGGTACTTGAAGTATCAAATCACTGCCATTCCGACCGTGTTTCCTGTTGCCCGCACCCTGCCGCCCATCACCAGCACGATACTGCTTACGGTGTCGGTATTTTAACAGGCTGGTTATTGCTGACTCCGCTTTGATAACCACGTTGCCCCCATTCCCCCCGTCTCCACCGTCCGGACCGCCATAGGGAACAAATTTTTCCCGCCTGAAGCTGATGGCACCATCGCCACCATAACCGGCTTTCACCAATATTTCCACTCTGTCAATCATGCTGTTTAATACCAAGCTTAAAATCGTCTATTTATCATTATAATTATATATACTACTTCATATAATACATGAGAATGTAATATTAATTGTAATAATATTCTTTATATAATTTTGTTATAGCCATTCTTCCGTGCTCATGTTATAGGTAAAGATAACAGGCAGAACTACCAAAAAACCATCAAATATAAGAAAAGATTTGCGAAAGTTTTAAAA
>DASRZK010000141.1:0-6600 GCA_035686505.1 Dehalococcoidales bacterium
CAGGGGGCGATGGCCTTTCTGCGCCGCGAATTTACCACCCTGGCTATCTTCACCGTGGTGGTCTTCATTATCCTGGCCGTATTCATTCCACCGAGGCCATATGTCGCCATCGCTTACTTCTTTGGCACGTTTACCTCGGCGCTGGCGGGATGGCTGGGGATGAACATCGCTACCCTGGCCAATGCCAGAACCGCCAATGCGGCCATCGGGAGCTGGGCCCGGGGTTTGAAAATCGCCTTCTCCAGCGGTGCGGTGATGGGCTTCTGTGTCGTCGGTCTGGGGCTGCTGGGACTTTCCATCATCGCTTTTATCTGGAATGACAGCCACGTCTGGCTGGGGTTTGCTTTCGGTGCCTCATCCGTAGCCCTGTTTTTGAGGGTGGGTGGTGGCATCTTTACCAAGAGCGCGGATGTCGGTGCTGACCTGGTGGGCAAAGTGGAGAAAGGTATTCCAGAGGACGACCCACGTAATCCGGCCGTAATTGCCGATAACGTTGGTGATAATGTTGGTGATGTGGCTGGTATGGGCTCTGACCTCTATGAATCCTATGTATCGGCAATTGCCGCCTCAATGGTACTGGGAGTCATCGTGCTTGGTGCCGGGGTAGGCATGTTGCTGCCGCTGCTGCTCAGCGGGGCGGGCATTGTCTGCTCTATAATCGGCGCCCTTTCGGTAAGACCAAAAGATATAGACGCTGAGTTTGAAAAGCAGGTGGCTATGGCACATGGCGCCATGAACCGGGGCGTTTACGTGAGCAACATTCTGATGATAATCGCCAGCTTCTTGATTATCCAGTTCTACGTGGGCGACCTGGGGCTCTTCTGGGCGGTGATGGCCGGTTTAATCGCCGGTTTCCTGATTGCAAAGGCGACGGAATACTTCACCTCGGCGGAATACGGTCCGGCGAAAAAGCTGGCCCGGGCGGCGGAGAGTGGGGCGGCGGTGACCATTATTGAGGGTATGGCTACCGGCTTCATGAGCACCGTGATACCGGTCCTTCTAGTGGCGATAGCGACGGTGCTCGCTTATATGTTCGGTGGTCTGCTGGGCATCGCCGTTGCCTCGATGGGGATGCTCATTAACCTGGGAATGTTACTGGCCATGGATTGCTACGGGCCGATTGCGGATAACTCGGCGGGCATCGCGCAGATGGCCAACCTGGGCAAGAGGGTCAGGGAGCGCTGTGAGGCCCTCGATTCAGTAGGCAATACTACGGCTGCTCTGGGCAAGGGATTCGCTATTGCCTCGGCAGCGCTGGCCTCGCTGGCCTGGCTGGCTACGTATTTTGCGGTCGCTAAAGTGGAAATTGCCAGCCTGACCAATGTGGCCGTTATTGCTGGTGTACTTATTGGCGGTATGCTTACCTTTATTTTCTGTGCTCTGGCAATGCGTGGGGTGGGCGCCGGTAGTTTTGCCATTGTTAATGAAGTTCGAAGACAGTTCCGCGAGATTAAAGGGCTGATGGAAGGGACTGCCAAACCCGATTACGTGCGCTGCGTTGATATCGCCACGAAACGGGCACTGAAATCAATGATGTTACCGGGTATCCTGGTGCTGGCCGTGCCGCTTATCCTGGGCTTTACCCTTGGTCCACAGGCAGTAGCCGGGCTACTCGTCGGATCGCTGCTCACCGGTTTCCTGATGGCGGTGATGATGGCCAATGCCGGCGGGGCATGGGACAATGCCAAGAAGTTCATTGAAGCCGGCAACTTCGGTGGCAAAGGCAGCGAGGCACACAAAGCCGCTGTTATCGGCGATACGGTCGGTGACCCGTTCAAGGATACGGCGGGGCCGTCTCTCAACATACTCATCAAGCTGGTTGGTAAAGTGGCGGTAATCTTTGGGCCGGTCTTCATCATGCTGGTACCGCTTTAAGTTATAAATCCTTTTCTTGTTACTACATATTTAAAAACGGATTGTTACGTCGTTCCGCACCGATGGTTGTCCTTGGCCCGTGACCGGGGTAGACGATGGTTTCATCGGGCAGAGCCATGAGCGTGGTCTGAAGGCTATTCATAAGTTGCGCGTAGTCCCCGCCGGGCAGGTCGTAGCGTCCAATACCGTAATTGAAAAGGGTGTCGCCGCTGAAAAGGACACCATGTCCCAGCAGGCAGATACCCCCGGGAGTGTGCCCCGGCGTGTGAATTACCTTGAAATGCAGCTCACCGATATCTATGCTGTCGCCATCATTGAGCAGTCTGTCTGGGGGGGGCGGTGTGGGGCAGCTAAAACCGAAGGTGAGGGCGAGAGCCTGTTGTCGGTGATATTCGGAGTCGCTGGTGTGAACCGCTATTTCGGCCCCGGTGGCTTCCTTAACCTCCTTCAGAGCGGCAATATGGTCAGGGTGTCCGTGGGTGAGGATAATGGACCTTATTGTTAATCCGAACTCTGCAACGCTCTGCAAGATAATCTCCGATTCATCGGCCGGGTCAACAATAACTCCCTCTTTGGTGGCCTCATCACCAACGATGTAACAGTTGGATGCCAGTGGCCCGACAACCAGTAATTTCATAATCATGGTGCTCTCCAGTATTAATTTCGATATTGAAAAGCGTCAGCCTTCACTGACGCCAACTCTGCATTTTACCATTATACCCGATTCTGCTCAAGGAAGAGGCTTGTTATTCAGGTATCAGATACGTTAAACTATATATGACTGCCTCTTCCTGGTACCAGCAAAGACGGGAATTCCATTATTTATGTCTGACATTCATCCTTTTCGTGGTGTTCGTTATAACCAGACGATGATAAGCGAGCTGGCAAAGGTGGTCTGCCCGCCTTACGATATCATCCCTCCGCATATGCAGTCGGAGCTCTATGAGCGCAGTGAACACAATTTCATCCGGCTTGAGCATGCACGGAGCCTGCCTCAGGATACCGCTTCGGAAAATAAATACACCCGTTCCGCATCTACGCTGGCACAGTGGCTGGCGCAGGGGGTTCTCACCGTTGATGAAGTCCCAGCTGTTTACCTCCATGACCACTATTTTCCGTATCAGGGCAAGGAATACCGGAGGCGGGGAATTATCGTGCTGGTCAGACTGGAAGAGTGGGAGCGGCGGGTGATACGTCCTCACGAGGGTACACTGGCCAATCCTAAAAGCGACCGGCTTACGTTGTTGCGCGCGCTCCAGGCCGATACCAGCTCCATTCTGGCTCTCTTTGAAGATCCCGACCAGCGGATTGCTTCTGTGCTGGGAGCCAAGGAGAAGGACAGCCCCCTGATTCATTTCAAGACCGACAGCGGTGAGAAACACGTTCTTTGGGCTATTACTGAAGCGGAAATGCTGGCTCAAATACAGCGGAACCTGGCCCGGCAGCCCCTCTATATTGCCGACGGGCACCATCGCTATGAAAGCGCTCTGGCCTATCGGCAGGAACTTCGTGAGAAACCGGGACAGACTTCAGGAGACGAGGGTTTCGATTTCGTGATGATGACGCTCGTTGATTTCGCCGACCCCGGCCTGGTTATCCTGCCACCGCACCGGCTGGTACGCGGTTTACCAGCAAATAAGCTTGACGATGTCTGGAGCGGACTGACCTCGTTCTTTCAAATTCAGGAACTGCCGTTCGGCTCGTCTGATGTCTGGTCAAAGGTGAACACCTTTTTAACCGAGGAGGCGGGCCAGGGAAATATCGCTCTCATCGGGCCGAGTGGTAAAAATCTCTTGCTGCTGAAGCCGCGTGATTTCACATCGCTGCAAAAGTTCATGCCCGGCTCTCGTTCGGAACAGTACCAGAGACTGACAGTCAGTATTCTGGACCACGTTATTCTGGAGAAACTTTTGGGCCTGAAATTGGAGCGGGAGGCGGAGGCACTGGCCTACAGCTACGACCATTTCGATGCGGCAGACAGGGTTCTCAGCGGAGAATACCAGATGGCGTTCCTGATAAGCCCGATAAAGGCAGACGTTATCAAGAGGATTGCTGATGTCGGCGACCGGATGCCCAGAAAGTCGACCTACTTCTATCCCAAACTGCCTTCGGGGCTGGTATTCTACCGGATGGCAGACTGGTAACACATTGCTAAACCGTTATGTCTGGTTGACGTTTTAGCTCGCATTATGCTACCATAGAAGCGTTTCAGGGAGTTGGCCAACACGGGGTTTGCACAGAGCCCCTTTTTCATTTTATCCTTGTAGTAGGCTATATTTAATCAATAAGGTAATTACTGACAGGGAAAAAGGCGATGCTGGTCGACGAAGAGCTGGCCCGGTTCTCAGCAGACAAAGACACGCTTCTTACTGTTGGCGTGTTTGACGGCGTGCACCTAGGTCATAAGCATCTGATTTCACAGCTGGTGGGCAAGGCGGAGCAGGAAAACTCGCTGAGCGGGGTAGTAACGTTTCGGCAGCACCCCCAGGAGGTGCTGCACCCTGATATCAAGTTGCCGTTTCTTACCGACCTCGCGCAGAGAGAAAAACTGCTCAGGAATGAAGGGGTGGATATTGTCGTTCCCCTTACTTTTACCGCTGAGACTTCCCGACTTAGCGCACGCGATTTTATCGGTCTGCTCAAAAAACACCTGCGCATGCGTGGTATGGTAGTCGGGCCGGACTTTGCGCTGGGCAGAAAACGGGAAGGCAACGTGGACGCTCTCAGTAAATTAGGGCGTGAGCTGGGCTTCAGCGTCACCGTCGTGCCTCCGGTGGTAATCGATGGAGAGATTGTGAGCAGTACCGCCATCCGGCAGGCTCTGGCGGATGGAGATGTACACAGGGTCCGTCGACTGGCCGGTCGCGGCTTCAGCCTCCGGGGCCATGTCGTTGCCGGTGCCGGAAGGGGAGTGGCCCTGGGGTTTCCCACCGCCAACCTGGAGCCTAACCCAGAACAGGCCCTGCCCGCAGATGGGGTCTATGCCAGCTGGGCGGGCATTAACGGAAAGGGTTTTCCCTCCATGACCAATATAGGTACCAAGCCCACCTTCGGTGATAAAAGGCGGGCGGTGGAGGTCTATATTGTGGATTACCAGGGCGACCTCTACGGGCGTGAAATACAGGTCGAGTTTGTGGAGCGGCTACGCGGGGAGAAGAGGTTTGATAGCGTGGAAGACCTGAAAAAACAGATGGCCGAAGATGTGAAACGAGGCGTCGCCATACTGAGTGCTAAAATTGGAAGGTAAATATGAGTGACCAGGTAAGGAAAATGGCTGAGCAGGAAAAAGATTTCCTGCTGTGGCGGGGAGTAGCCGAGATCATCGTGGAGGATGAAATGATTGAGATGCTCCGCTCCGGTAAAAAATTGAGATTGAAGGAAGGTTTTGACCCCAGTTTCCCCGATATTCATCTCGGCCACATGGTGTCGCTGCGGAAGCTGCGCCAGTTTCAGGAGCTTGGTCATCAGGTGGTACTTATCGTGGCCGACTGGACAGCCCGGATCGGCGACCCGAGCGGTGTTTCGGTAACCCGCCCGATGCTGACCGTGGAACAGGTGAGGGCCAATGCCCAGACCTACATGGAACAATTCTTCAAGGTGGTGGACAAAGGAAGAACCGAGGTGAGGTGGCAGAGCGAGTGGTTCGACAAGTTCACCCTCACCGAGGTTATCCAGTTGACCAGTAAATTTACCGTCGCCCAGTTTCTGGCACGTGATGATTTTAATACCAGATATAATGAAAGGCAGCCGATTGCGCTAACCGAGTTTATGTACCCCCTGCTCCAGGCATATGACTCGGTGGCAATAGAGGCGGACGTCGAGTTCGGCGGCACCGACCAGAAATTTAATTTCCTGGTGGGGAGGGAACTGCAATCCATGAGGGGGCAGCGTCCCCAGCAGTGTTTCATGACGCCGCTTCTGGTGGGCACCGACGGCAGCCAGAAGATGAGCAAGAGCCTGGGGAACTACATCGGGGTGACCGAACCGCCGGATGAAATCTACGGTAAGGCCATGTCCATCCGTGACGACCTGATTATCCAGTACTTTGAGCTGGTAACTGATGTGCCTGAGAAAGAGCTTGAGGAATTCAGGCAGGCACTGAAAAACAACGCTGTCAACCCGATGGAACTGAAGAAGCGCCTGGCCAGAGAACTGGTCACCCAGCTTTACGACCAGAAAGCAGCCAGTGAAGCTGATCAGAATTTTGAGAGGGTTCATCAAAAAGGGGAGATACCAGAGGATATACCTACTGTACGTACAAGCGAGGGGTATCCAGATATAAGGCAATTGCTGACGTCAAACGGGATAGTTGGTAGCAACAGCGAAGTTGCGCGCTTAATCAGACAGGGCGGAATAAAGGTAGACGGGGAGAAAGTAACGAGCTTTAATCCCAAAGTCAGTGATGGCAGTATTATGCAGGTAGGTAAGCGTTCTTGGGTAAAGATTGAGCTAGTTAAACCTACTATCCCTGGCGTTTAGTGATTAAGGGAGAATTTATTAAAGGAGTTTAAGATGGGGCAGTTGCGTATTCCAGGACCGACCCCGTGCCCGCCGGAAGTGCTTCAGGCGATGGCTTGGCAGATGATAAACCACCGCGGGCCGGAATTCGAGAAGATGCTGCATGATGTCACCGCCAAACTGAAACAGCTATTCCAGACGAAAAATGATTTATACCTGCTGACGTGCTCCGGGACGGGAGGACTGGAGGCGGCAATTGTCAACACG
>DASRZK010000142.1:0-3779 GCA_035686505.1 Dehalococcoidales bacterium
AGAAACCGGCCAGTCGCGACCAGCACCGCATTTACCTTTTCGGGGTCAATCGTATCAGGCTGGAACACATGGCCGGGGAGATGAGTCTGGGCCTGGACATCGTTGATAATCTGCGGGAAGCCAACCTGTTTGTTACCTCCAAGAACTACTACCGCCGCAAGCCGCAGAAGGTCAGGGACGCTGAAGCGGCCAACCTGCCGATTTATGTCCTGAAAAGCAATACCCCACCCCAGATAAGGCAGATGCTGCAGAATATTTATCCGCTCGCCGGTGCCGGCAAGCGTGACTCATTTCAGGTGGCGCTGACAGAGGCTGAAGAAGCGGTGGAGCAGATAAAGAACGGTAACGAGGGCGAGGTGGAGCTCAGCCCGCAGAGTTCCTATATCCGCCGCCTCCAGCACTTAATCGCCGAACGAAACGAGATGGCCTCACGCAGCGAGGGCAAAGACCCGAACCGAAGAGTGAGGATTTATAAGGGATAGCATAGTATGTCTCTATTCATAACCTTTGAAGGTGGGGAGGGAAGCGGCAAGAGCGTGCAGGCAAGGACGCTATGCCGGAGGCTCTCCCGACTGGCTATCCCGGCAATATTGACCCATGAGCCTGGCGTAACATCGCTGGGCAGAAAAATTGCGCACTGGCTGAAATGGGGAAAAGACATTGGTATATCGCCGCTGGCGGAGTTGATGTTATTTAATGCCTCCAGAGCGCAGTTAGTTAGCGAAATTATCAAGACCAATCTGCAGAGCGGTAAGGTGGTTATCTGTGACCGCTATGCCGATTCAACCATCGCCTATCAGAGTTACGGCCGAGGGCTGGATTTAACTATGGTCAAGGCGGTCAATGAGGCCGCGGTTCAGGGAATAAAGCCTGACCTGACCATTTTGCTCGATATGCCTGTGGAGGCCGGGCTGGCCCGCAAGAAAGATAAAAAGCCCGACCGCTTTGAACAGGAAAATATCACCTTTCACCGGCAGGTGCGCCAGGGATATCTTGAGCTGGCCAGAGCCGAGCCAGACAGGTGGCTGGTGATTGATGCCGCAAAAAGCAAAGAAGCAATCGCTGAGATTATCTGGCGTAAGGTGAGCGAGCTGCTGGCGAAGGAAAGGTAAAGAGTATAAAAGAGGGGCGGAAACCCCTTTCTTAATATACTGGCTTGAATGAAGGTGAACTGACAGTGAGGGTGAAGTTTCCAGAGCGGCATCAGGCACCGTCCTTTATCGAGGAAGAGGAACTGCTGGCACGGGGAATCAAGCTTATTGCCGGGGTGGATGAGGTGGGGAGGGGCTCAATAGCCGGGCCGGTGGTTGCCGCCGCGGTCATCCTGCCGGATAATATCAGTGCATCGTGGCTCGCTGAGGTAAGGGACAGCAAGCAACTGAGTCCGGTAAAGCGTGAGATTCTGGCCGGACATATCAGGGAAATAGCGATATCGTTCGGCATTGGCGCGGTGAGTCACAGGCTTATCGATACAATGGGTATCGTCCGGGCAAACATGCTGGCGATGAAAATGGCCATAGAAAAGCTGGCGCCGGTGCCACAGTACCTGCTCATTGACTATCTGCAATTGCCAGCAGTGAAACTGCCGCAGAAGGGTATCACTGGCGGCGACTGCAAGTGCTTTTCTATTGCCTGTGCTTCCATTGTGGCCAAGGTGGCCAGAGATGAGATGATGGTCAGGGTGGACCGACTTTTTTCGGGGTACCGGCTGGCGGAAAACAAGGGATACTGTACTGAAGCGCATGTGGCGGGGCTGTCACGGCTGGGGCCTTCACCCATTCACCGGCGGACATTTGAGCCGGTCAGGAGCTACCTCTAGGCAGGAATCATGAAGCGCCAGGAAACGGGCATTCTGGGGGAAAAGCTGGCGGCGGGATTTCTGCAAAAGCAGGGGTATCATATCCTGCAGACGAATTACCGCTGCCCGGAGGGGGAAGTTGACATTGTTGCCCGATATAAAGGCTGCCTGGTCTTTGTCGAGGTGCGGACAAAGCGGAGTTCAGAATTCGGTAGTCCAGAGGAATCAATTACGCCGGCGAAAATGGACAAACTGAGAAGAGTTGCGATGCACTACCGCCAGAAGCACGACGATGTGCCCGCTTCCTGGCGGATTGATGTCGTTGCCATTGAGCTGGACCGGCGGAACAGGCCGCGGCGAATTGAGCAAATCGAAAACGCCGTTGGCGAGGCGTAAGCCACAGCCAGCTTTACCACTCTAATCGGCTGTGCTAAAATTAACCCACCTGGAGATGGAGAATTTACCCGAGCAGACACTGCGCATCATTGATGCCAATGTGAACCGCATTGGTGAGGGCCTGCGTGTCCTTGAGGATGTCAGCCGGCTGCTGCTCAACAGTGGCGACCTGAGTCAGCGGTTAAAAAACCTGCGCCACGAGCTGGTGAGGACAGAGCGGGCGCTGGAGCGGCGGCTCATTCAGGCGCGGGACGCTGACGGCGACGTTGGCCGCGACCTTGAAGTGCCGGGGGAGTCAAAGCAGAAGGACCTGCCGTCCGTGGTGATAGCCAATTCGCGCCGGGTGCAGGAATCGCTGCGGGTTATGGAAGAGCTGGCCAAAATGCCGGGCACAGTTCTGGACTCGGAAAAGTACAAACAGGCCCGCTTCTCGCTCTACACGATAGAAAAGGAGCTGATGGGCCGGCTGACAGAGTGACGGAGGCGTGCCGCCAGATAATCAAACGGCTTGAGGTAAGAAAATGAGCGGGTTAAGTGATAATCTGGAAAAAATTGCGGAACAGGTAAGGCGAAATTTCACGGAACTGGACGCGGCCAGGGAGAAAGTATTGCCCGGCTGTCGCGAGGTGATTCGAAATTGCAGTCAGGCGATTCGTGCCGTGCACCGGCAGGAGTTCGAGCGGGCAGTAGAACTGCTGAAGACGGCTCGAAGCCTGCTCAACGAAGCGGAACAGACGGTGGCCGACTATAATGAACTGAGTAACACCGGCTTTTTCAGAGATGCGCAGAAGGAATATGCTGAGGGAAGCATTCTCCTCTCTGTGGTGAACAGGAAGAAGATACCTTTTCCGGAGGAGCTGGGCATAGATGATGCCGCTTACCTGAACGGCCTGGGGGAAGCGGTGGGGGAATTGAGGCGTTACCTGCTGGACAGCATGAGGCAGGGCGATGTATCGAGGGGGGAGGAACTGCTGAGAGTGATGGACGATGTTTACAGCGTCCTGGTAACCATTGATTTTCCTGATGCCATTACCGGCGGACTCCGGCGCACCACGGACATGGTTCGCGGTGTGCTGGAGAGAACGCGCAGCGACCTTACCATACTTGTCAGGCAGAAGGACCTGGAGAACAGGCTGGAACAGATAAAAGGAGATCGCAAATAATTGCTTATTGACCGTGGGCGAAAAATGCGCTAAACTAACAACGTCAGTGAGCAATCGAAAAACGATGAGATGAAATTACAGAAGGCGGTAATGTACCTGCCTTCTTTTTATTACTGAGCATCGTATTTCAGGAGGTTTCAAAGATGGATTCAATCGTTATGCGCATACTGATTATTCTGGCTGGTGTACTGGCTCTCGGTTTTGTTGGCTATCTGGTGACCACGATTGTACGCGAGAGCCCGGGGAATGAGAAAATGCGTGAAATTTCCCATGCCATCCGGCAGGGGGCGATGGCCTTTCTGCGCCGCGAATTTACCACCCTGGCTATCTTCACCGTGGTGGTCTTCATTATCCTGGCCGTATTCATTCCACCGAGGCCATATGTCGCCATCGCTTACTTCTTTGGCACGTTTACCTCGGCG
>DASRZK010000143.1:0-3328 GCA_035686505.1 Dehalococcoidales bacterium
GATGCCGGTGAATTAAAGTCCAGAGTTATCAGTGAGATAGAAAATCACCGTGACGAGCTCAAAGACTTGAGCCTGAGGATTCACAGCAATCCTGAGACTGCTTTCCAGGAAGAAAAGGCAGCCACCTGGCTCACCGATTACTTGAAAGAAAAGGGTTTCTACATTGAAAAGGGTATATGTGGACTGGCTACCGCATTCCGAGCCGGTTACGGGAAGGGAAAGCCGGTAATCGCCCTTCTGGCGGAATACGATGCGTTACCAAAGCTCGGTCATGCCTGCGGACACAATATCATCGCCACCAGTGCCGTTGGTGCCGGAATAGCAGCCAAACTGGCGGTGGAAGAGTTTGGCGGCACGGTGCAGGTGATGGGCACGCCCGGTGAAGAAATGTACGGTGGCAAGGTGTATATGGTGAGGAAAGGTGCCTTTAAGGGTGTGGATGCCGCTATGATGGTACATCCGGCGGGTCTGAATACGGCGGTCACCAAATTCCTCGCCTGCCAGCCGCTGGAGGTTGAGTTTTTTGGCAAGCCGGCCCATGCCGCTGCCAGGCCGGAAGTCGGCATCAATGCTCTGGAAGCCATGCTCATGTCCTATGCCGCGATTAATTCCCTGAGGCAGCATATCAGGGACAGTGCTCGTATCCATGGTATTATTACGGACGGTGGTGAAGCGGCCAATATCGTGCCGGCACACACCGCCGGACATTTTATTGTCCGGGCTGCGGAGGACAGCTATCTGGATGAGCTCAAGGAGAGGGTGCTCAACTGCTTTATAGGCGCAGCCACGGCCACGGGAGCCAGACTGAAATACAAATGGGGCGAGGCGCGCTACGCTCCGTTGTGCAACAATTTCACGCTCGCCCGCATTTTTCGGAAGAACCTGCAGTCACTGGGCCGGCGAGTGCACCTCGTCGACCCTAGGATAGGTATTGGCAGCAGTGATATCGGCAATGTCAGCCAGGTGGTTCCCAGTATTCACCCGCTAATCGCCATAGCTTCGGCCAGAGCGGTCACTCATTCACCGCAATTTGCTGATACGGCAGCCTCGGAGGCAGGTATGCGCGGTCTTATTGATGCCGCCAAGGCGCTGGCGATGACTGTGGTTGACCTGATGGCAGAGCCGGCAATGCTGATCAAAGCGAAAAAAGAGTTGGAGCAGGATAAAAAGTCGGGTAAGAGTGGAGTCTCTTCGGGGGGATAAATGATTATTGCCGTTGATGCCGCGGGTGGGGACTATGCGCCCCATGAAATCGTTAAAGGGGCGGTGAAGGCAGCCGACGAGTACGGGGTGGAGGTAGTGCTGGTGGGGAAGAAAAAAGTGCTCCATGTGCTGGCGGGACGCCATCTGGGGAAAAAGAGCATCAAAATTGTTGAAGCCAGTCAGGTCATTGGGTCTGACGAGTCGCCGATAAAAGCAATACGCAGTAAGACAGACTCATCCATTGTCGTTGGTGTCAACCTGGTAAAAGAAGGGAAAGCCGACGGTTTTGTATCAGCGGGCAATACCGGGGCGGTACTTGGTGCCGCACTATTTGGACTGGGGAAGGCAAAGGGAGTTGAGCGCCCCGCCATTGCCTGTATTATGGACATCACTCCCTCAACGCCGGCCTTATTGATAGATGCCGGTGCCAATGTTGAGTGCCGCCCCAGCCATCTGGTTCAGTTTGCCGCGATGGGCGTTGCCTTCAGCCAGCGTGTGCTCGGTATCAAGGAGCCGCGGGTTGGCCTGCTCAGCAATGGCAAGGAAAAAACGAAAGGAAACCAGCTGGTTCAGGAAAGCTACCAGCTTCTAAAAAAGGCCAAGAATCTGAATTTCATCGGCAGTATTGAAGGCCACGATATTTTGAAAGTGACGGCTGACGTGGTGGTGACCGATGGTTTTACCGGAAATATCGTGCTCAAGACAATTGAGGGCATGAGCGACACGTTTCTTGGGTCGGCGCGGCAGGTCGGACAGGTCGTTTCCAACGCCTATCACTTCAGAGGACGTGACCTGCTTCGAGACATCGGGCTGGGCTCCTGGGTAAACCGTATAGACTATCGCGAGTACGGAGGAGCGTGCCTGCTCGGCGTGAACGGGAATATCATCATCGCCCATGGCCGCAGTCAGGCCAAGACCATCAAGAACGCCATCGGTATTGCCAAGCATATGGCTGAAGCAAACATGGCAGATGTAATCAAGGAGGAGATTCATGAGCAAGCCAGTGGAAGTAAATGACGGCAACTTCGACCAGATGGTGTTGAAGTCGAAAACGCCGGTGCTGGTCGATTTCTGGGCGGCTTGGTGCGGGCCCTGCCGTATGGTGGCACCGATAGTTGAAGAGCTGGCCGGTGAGTACGAGGGCAAGGTAACCGTGGCCAAGTTGGACGTTGACGCGAACTCGAAAACGGCCAGCCAGTACGGCGTCATGAGCATCCCGACGCTGCTCATATTTAAGAATGGAGCACCGGTTTCGAATATCGTTGGCTTCAGACCAAAGGCGGAGCTGCAACGAAGCCTCGATGATGTTCTCTAGCCCGTAGATAAAAGTGTTGCTTATCCGGGAGGGTGAGGTTGATTAAAAAGCAGAAGTATGATGTCGTCATTATCGGTGGGGGGCCTGCGGGGCTCACCGCCGGTATTTACGCGGCACGGGCAAGGCTTCAAAGCTTGCTTATTGAGAAAGGGGCTACGGGTGGCTGGATTATCAATGCCGGCGTGGTGGAGAACTACCCCGGCTTTCCCGATGGTATCAATGGTCTGGAGCTGGCTGATGCCATGCAGCAGCAGGCGGTTAAGTTTGGCCTGGAGATGTTGGTCACTGAAGTAACTGGCCTTACGCTGAAAGGCGATAAGAAAGTGCTGAAGACAGGTGAAGGCGAGATTACCGCCAGAGCGGTCATCGTCGCCGGCGGCTCCGACCGGGTCAAACTGGGAGTCCCCGGTGAAGAAGAATTCACCGGCCGCGGTGTGGCCTATTGTGCTGTCTGCGACGGATATTTCTATCGGGATGTCCCGGTGGTGGTGGCTGGTGGCGGTAATGCTGCCATGAACGAGGCGCTTGAACTCACCAAGTTCGCCTCTAAAGTAACGGTGATACACCGCCGTGACGAACTGCGCGCCACCAAGATACTCCAGGAAAGAGCCCTGGCCGAACCGAAAATAGAATTCCTGTGGAACACGTTGGTCGAGGCCATTGAAGGGAAAGATACGGTAAAAAGGCTCAGGCTGAAAAATGTCCAGACCGGGGAAAAATCCACACTGGACATATCCGGTATCTTTGTGGCCGTTGGCTTCAGGCCAAATACGGATTATTTGAAAAAAGTTATCAACCTGGCGGACAACG
>DASRZK010000144.1:0-18072 GCA_035686505.1 Dehalococcoidales bacterium
CTATCTTGGCGATAATCGGGATATCGGCGCTGTTCTTTCGCAGTATTTCTTTGACCGACTTCACCTCGTCGGCATTGCTGACAAAAGAAAGGGCGATATATTCCGGCTGCTTGCTGAGAGCAAAGAGGAGGTTTTCCTTCAGTGAATCGGTGATGAACGACGCTGAGATGCGCATACCGGGAACCACCACTCCTCTCCCTTCGGTGAGTACCCCACCGGCAATGACCCGACAACGAACTTCGATGCCGTCTGTTTCCAGCACCTTGAGCTGCATGGCGCCGTCGTCAAGGAGCACCAGATCGCCCGCCTTCACATCCCGGGCGAGATTGGGTAGGTTAACTGGTATTAACCCCGTATCTCCTATCACCTGTTTTGTGGTCAGCACCACCCGCGACCGATTTTTCAGCAGGAGCTGGCCGTCTTTCAGCTTGCCGGTGCGATATTTGGGCCCGGGCAGGTCCATCAGAATGGCGACGTTTATGCCCAGTCGCTGACTCACTTCGTTGATGGTCTTAATATATCGACCGTGTTCCTGGTGGGTGCCGTGCGACAGGTTCAGCCGGGCGATGTTCATTCCGGCGAGGATAAGGCGTTCAATCGCTGCTGCGGAACCTGTTGCCGGCCCGATGGTGCAGACTATTTTGGTGCGTCGTCTGGACAGCTCCGAACGTTTCATTGTGTTTTCCCTATTTCATGAAAGGCGTACGCAGCAGCGCCGATAACTCCCGAATTTCTGCCCAGTTCGGCGTGCGCAAAGCGTACCGAGGCAAAGGCTGTCTTATTAACTCTCTCCCCGGCCAGCTTATATGCGGGTTCAAGCAGCATATCGCCGATATTGGACAGACCGCCACCGATGACGATGAGCTCCGGATTAAATATATTTATAAGGTTGGTTAAGCCAACGCCGACGTAGCAGGCAAGCTGCGCAATGAGTTCTTTTGCCAGGGTATCTCCCTTCCGGGCTGCTTTATGCACCGTCTCGGCGTTTACTTTATTAACATCGCCATCGGCATATTCCAGGATTGCCGTTTTAGCGCCGTCAGAGATGCGCTGTTTTGCTTCTCGGGCCAGTGCTGTGCCAGAGGCCAGCGTCTCCCAGCAGCCGGTATTGCCGCAACTGCATCTCAGGCCATTGGCGTCAATGGTCATGTGACCGATTTCACCGGCGGTGCCCAGGCAGCCGGTATATATCTCGCCATCAATGACGATACCTCCACCAATCCCGGTGCCAAGGGTGACGCAGATGAAGTTGTGGGCGCCTTTTGCTGCCCCGAAGTACATCTCGCCCAGCGCTGCCGCATTGGCGTCATTGATAAGGAAGGTTTTCACGCCCATTTTGCCCTCGATGATACTTCTGAGGGGAACATCTTTCCAGCCGGGTAAGTTTGCCGAAGTAAAGATAACGCCTGTTTCTGGGCTGGAAAGGCCGGGAGCGCCAATGCAGATGGCTTCGAGTTCAGCAGTAGTTATACCAGCCTGAATGAGGACGCGTTTTGCAGATTCCAGCATTGCCTGAATTACGGCTTCTGGCCCCTTCGCTGCCGGTGTGATGCCGTGGTCACGCGATAGCATTTCACCCTTAACGTTAACCACTGCAGAGAGTATCTTGCTGCCACCCAGGTCAACGCCGAGCACCAGTGGGTGCATAGACACCGGTTTACTTCTGTTCATCTTTTGTCTCTTTGATATACGTTGCCGCTGCTTTTGGTGTCTTGCCGCCTTTAATCTCATGGTAGTGTTCATAAGTCAGGCAGGTCTTTTCGGAGACAACGTCGGCATCAACCAGCTCACCGATGAAAATGGTGTGCGTGCCCACATCCATTTCTTTGGTTACCCTGGCTTCCATGAAGGCAACGGCATTATCTAGAACTACCGGAGCGCCCGTCTTGCCTATCCGATAATCAATCCCCTCGAATTTGTCCGTATCCTTTCCCGAGTGAAAACCAAAACGCCCGATGAATACCATCGGCGTCTCTTCACAGAGAACTGAAACGGCAAATACCCTGCTTTTTTTGATGAACTCCCAGGTTAGATTACTGCGATTGATGCTCACCGCGATGGTTGGTGGCTCAGAGGTGACCTGAATAACGGTATTGGCAATCTGGCCGTTTAAACGGCCATCTTTGATAGAAGTTACCACGTAGAGCCCATAACCTATTTTATGTAAAGCTTTCGTATTCATAATCCCCCTACCCATGTTCTTATTCTTTTCATTTTCAGTCATAATATGAATTCTGTCAATCTTGGGAATAGACAGCAAATTTTAAAGATTCCAAGCTGGTTCAGCGTTGTAAAATTGTACAGATTGTGTTATTAATATTTGACTAAAGGTACGGGGGGAGGAACGCCATGTCAAGACTGCTGATTATTTCCAATCGCTTACCCCTGAATGTTGAGAAAAGAGATGGCAAACTGCACTTTCAGCCTAGCCTCGGCGGGCTGGCAACGGCACTGGGCGCATTCTACAAGTCTCGTCCCAGTCTCTGGATAGGGTGGCCGGGCATAGAGCAGGAGAAGTTAGCAAAGGGGGAGGAAAAGGAGATTGAGGATAAGCTGGCTGAGGAACGGTGCTATCCGGTGTTTCTCTCCGGAAAAGATGTTGACGATTTCTATTTCGGATTCTGTAACCAGACCATCTGGCCTCTCTGCCACTACTTCCCTCAGTACGTGGAATATGACCCCGCAATGTGGCAGGCATATCAGCGAGTCAACGAGATTTTTGCCGATGCCGTCGTTAGCGTGGCCAAAAAGGATGATATTTTCTGGGTGCAGGACTACCATTTCATGCTCCTGCCCAAGCTGATACGCGACCGGCTGCCAAAGGCGAACATTGGCTATTTCCTCCACATACCTTTCCCTTCTTACGAGGTTTACCGTCTGCTGCCCTGGCGACGGGAAATACTGGAGGGGTTGCTCGGCGCCAACCTGGTCGGCTTCCATACTCATGACTATGTCTGGCATTTTCTGGACAGCACCCGCAATCTGCTGGGCTACAGTAGTTCCATGGGCTGGATTACAACTCCCGACCATGTGTCCAAGGCGGATGTTTTCCCCATCGGGATCGGCTATGAGCATTACTCCACGATTGCCAAAAGCCCGGAAGTGGATGCTGAGGTGAAGAAGTTCCGCGCGAAACTGGGCGACCGGAAAGTCATCGTTTCCGTGGACCGCCTCGATTACAGCAAAGGCATTCCAAATCGACTGGAAGCGTACGGCCTCTTCTTGGAAAAGAACCCTGAATATCGTGAAAAAGTGGTGTTCATTCTGGTAATCGGGCCCTCCCGTATCAGGGTGCCTCATTACGCTGAGTTAAAACGACAGATAGAGGAGACGGTGGGCACCATAAACGGCAGGTTCGGCACCATCGGCTGGACGCCCCTTGAATATCTTTACAGCCCCATACCCTATCATGCGCTTCTTGGTCTGTACAAGATGGCGGATGTATGCCCCATCACCCCGGTCCGCGACGGGATGAATCTGGTAGCGAAGGAATATCTGGCTACCAAAATTGATGGCAAAGGGGTTCTCATCCTCAGCGAAACGACCGGTGCCGCCCGGGAGCTGGGAGATGCCATCATCATCAATCCCAATAACATCGAAGAGATTGCCCAGTCTTTCGCTGATGCCCTGAAGATGCCGGAAAAAGAGCAGATTGAGCGCAACCGGGCCATGCAGGAGCGTATCAAGCGCTATGACGTCAGCCGCTGGGCCGGGGATTTCATTGATAAGCTGCATGAAACGGTAAAGGTGGAGGTCGGTACTGTGCCGGAGCCAATGCCCGATAAAACGAGGGGTGAACTAACAGACCAGTTCCAGAAGACCCAGAGGCGTTTGCTGTTGCTGGATTATGACGGCACTCTGGTTCCCTTTGCCAAAACACCCGAAGAAGCCAGGCCAGATGCGGAATTGCTGAAGCTGCTGGCCGAGCTGAATAACAGTGCCAAGAATGAGGTCGTAATTATCAGCGGACGTGATAAAAATACGCTTGATAAGTGGTTAGGCGGCCTGAAGACAGCTATGGTGGCGGAACACGGCGTATGGATGAAAGCCAAAGGTGGCGACTGGGAAATGATGACCGGCCTC
The DNA here is from genome assembly GCA_035686505.1 of Dehalococcoidales bacterium. GTDB lineage: Bacteria > Chloroflexota > Dehalococcoidia > Dehalococcoidales > RBG-16-60-22 > E44-bin89. Next base: position 4,084 of record DASRZK010000144.1, read on the forward strand.
TCAGATGACTGGAAGGATGAAGTGCGCGTCATTCTAAAGCTGGCGGTGGACCGTATTGAAGGTTCACTCATTGAAGAAAAGGACTATTCTCTGGCCTGGCACTACCGCAAAGCTGACCCCAGAATAAGTGAACGGCACATCAGAGAGATAGTAAACGACCTGCTCAATCTGACGGCCAACTCCAATTTGAAAGTGCTGGAGGGAAGCAAGGTGGTTGAGGTGAAAAACGCCAATCTGAACAAGGGACTGACCGCGCAACAGTGGCTTTCCCGACAGGGTTGGGACTTCGTCCTCGCCATTGGTGATGACGTTACTGATGAAGACCTGTTCAAGGCTCTGCCGCAAAATGCCTGGTCTATCAAAGTCAGGCCCGGCATTTCGGCCGCCAGATTCAGCCTCGTTTCACCGGATGAAGTACGTGCTCTGCTGAAAGAGTTAATGGTAAAATAACAATATGAAAATAGCATTGGTATCCCCTTATGATTTCGCCTACCCCGGGGGTGTCTGCAACCATATCACTAACTTAGAGCATCAACTGACCAGGATGGGGCATGGGGTGAAAATCATCGCCCCCGCCTCGAAGGCAATTTCGGATCTAGGTGAGCGTTTTATTCCAATCGGCAAACCAAGGCCGGTTCCGGTCAGCGGTTCGGTGGCTCGAATTACCCTTTCGCCATGGCTGTCATCGCGGATTAATAAAGTGCTGGAAAGAGAAAAATTCGAAATCGTTCACCTCCACGAGCCTCTGGTGCCGATGCTCTGCACCACCGTGCTGCGCCTCTCCAATGCCCCGAATATCGGCACCTTCCACGCCTCGGGCGGCAAGCCCTGGTATGACTTTGGCAAGCCGCTGGGCAAGCTGATTTTGAAAAAATGGTTCCGTAAACTGGACTATAAAATCGCCGTTTCCAAGCCGGCAATGGAATATGTGAACAGATTCTTCCCTGACGAATACCGCATCATACCCAACGGAGTCGATACGGACCATTTTCGACCTGATGTCGAGCCACTTGAGGAATACCTTGACGGAAAACTGAACATCATGTTCATCGGGCGTCTGGAGAAGCGCAAGGGTTTAGATTACCTGCTCGAAGCTTATCAGCAGTTCAAACGTGTTATCCCCGACTCGCGCCTTATCGTCGTCGGACCGGGTATTCGCCTCAGGAATAAGTACGAAAAAAGGGTGGCACGGAATGGTATAGAAGACGTCGTTTTTATTGGCTACGTTACCTATGATGACCTGCCCAGATATTACAAGACGGCAGATATTACCTGCTGCCCGGCCACCGGCTGGGAAAGCTTTGGCATTGTCCTGATTGAAGCGATGGCTGTGGGCACACCGGTGATTGCTTCGGATATATCAGGGTATGCCAGCGTGCTGACTAACGATGCTGAAGGGTTGCTGGTGCCACCGAAGAATGTTCCCAAGCTGGCTGAGGCATTGCTATCCCTGGCTGATGATAAAGCCCGGCGACAGCAGATGGGCCAGAAAGGAATTATTACCGCCCGGGAATACAGCTGGGAAAACGTAGCCAAGCGAGTCCTGGCCTGCTACCAAAAAGTACTTCGCTGATTTTTGAAATCAGAACCTCATCAACCAGCCACCAGCGTCAATATAACCGATGGCAGATATTTCAGTCTATTTTATTGAACTGGTCCTTGCTGGCGCCACAGACGGGGCAAACCCAATCATCCGCCAGTTTTTCAAACGGCGTTCCTGGCTGGATTTTGTTTTCCGGGTCACCCTGTGCCGGGTCATAGATATAACCGCAAACCGAACACTCGTATCGTGCCATTTGTGATTTCCCTCCTGTTATGAATTATATATTATTGAGGTCGCCCTATACAGTATTACCTCACCCCACCGATAAGAAATAAAGAAAGCGGGCTTCACTCAATGCAAAACCCGCTTCTCTATAAACGTATTCTAGCTGAGGATTTTCATCGCTTCTTCCCGGTAGGCTTCCATCAGGTATGGGATTCCGGTCACTCTGGCACATTCCTCGGTAAGAGACATGATTTCGCGGCGCGTGATTACCGGTATGCTGAAGCACCTTGCGCCGGCCATCAACTGTTGCAGGCCGACCCTCAGCTTTTCGCAGTAGCTATACATACCCACCGCGCCCAGAGGTATGTTCTTCATCTCGCTGGCGCCAACGATGCTCATTACATCTTCGTAATTGACGAAGATTTCCTCCGGCGTGGTGCCAAACTGGCTCACGGTATTGGGCAGCCTGCCTTCTTTAATCCAGTTGGCGATATTCTTGCCGACCATGCCCGGAATCATCATTGCCCGCCCTATGCATATTGCCTTCACAAACGGTGCGCCCAGAGCAAGCGCTTTGAATATGCCATCCTCGCTGCTGAAGCCACCGGCGAAGGCAATGTCGGGCACACGTTGTCCTTTGTCCGCCAGTTTCTGGCAGAACTCATGCGCGGCGGCATGCAAGTACAGGCTCGGTATACCCCACTCCTCCATCATGCGCCAGGGGCTCATGCCAGTCCCGCCGGATGAGCCGTCAATGGTGAGCAGGTCAATCTTCGCATTAGCACCCCACTTTATCGCCATGGCCAGTTCCCGCAGGCTGTAGGCTCCAGTCTTGAGCGTGATGCGCTTGAAACCTAATTTCCTCAGACGCTCCACTTCCGCGTAGAAGCTTTCCTCATCAATAAAACCGAGTCGACTGTGACGCTCGAATTCTTTGAGGGCGCCGTCTTTGTAAGCTGCCTGCGTAACCGGGCTTGCCGGGTCAGGGGTTACTATATAGCCGCGATTCTGCAGCTCCAGTGCCCGCTCCAGGCTGTCGATTTTAATTTCACCGCCAATGCACTTTGCCCCCTGTCCCCACTTCAACTCGATGGTCTCCAGACCGTGCTTCTTATTGACGTATTCGGCAACGCCGAGCCTGGTATCTTCCACGTTCATCTGGACCAGTATTTCACCATATCCCTGATGGTAGCGGCGGTAGATTTCAATGCGGCGGTCCATATCCGGCGACGAAGACACTTTGCCTTTTGCGTCGAGCTCAAGCTTGGGGTCGATACCGCACACGTTTTCGCCGCAGACCAGTGTAACGCCACTGATGGCGGCACCGATGGCAAAATGCTCCCAGTTCTTGCGCGCAATCTCGGTGGAACCGAGTGCGCCGGTAAAAGCGGGCAGCTTCATTTTGACTTTAATGTCCCGGCCGTATTCTGTCTCCGTGTTTACCGCCGGAAAGATGGCCGTATCCGGGTTACCTTTGACACCGGAGGGTAAACCTTTTGCCCCCAGCGCATATCCCTGGATATTGAGGTGGGAATAGTCAATCGGGTACTCCTTATCACCGCCAGCGGTTATGCCACCAAAAGGTCCGGGATAAATTAGTTCCCGACCCCGGAAGGTTGCCCTGAATACCTCGCAGTTTCCGGTGCAGCCGTCAAGACATCGGCTACAGATGCCGCTCATCGGAGCCACGTTTCGAGAGCGGTTCGCCGACCTTGTGGCGTCGTTTGCATTTGGTCTTTGCAGATTCATTTTCAGAACTCCTTCCTGAATTTTTATAGCTTAACCGGTATTCCTTTATCGTGGAGATACTTTTTTGCTTCCGGTATGGTTATTTCGCCGAAGTGGAAGACGGAAGCTGCCAGAACGGCCGCAGCTTTGCCGATGGTTACCGCTTCATACAGGTGCTCTAGCTTTCCCGCACCTCCTGACGCTATAACCGGTATGGCAACGGCTTCGGCCACTGCCCTGGTCATCTCCAGGTCATAACCCTCTTTGGTGCCGTCAGCATCTTTGCTGGTGAGGAGGATTTCCCCGGCGCCCAACTCTTCTACTCTCTTTGCCCAGGTTACGATGTCGATCCCCGTGGCCTCGCCGCCACTTTTAACAACGACCTCCAGTCGGGGCAGGTTGCTGTCGGTGGGATTTTTACGGCCATCAATCGCGACCACCAATTTATCTTTACCAAATTCAGCAGCAGCCTGTTTGATAAGTTCCGGGTTCTTTACCGCAGCCGTGTTGATGGAGACTTTGGCAACCCCGAGCTCAAATAGCTCTTTCATATCCTGGGTGTTCCTGATACCACCGCCAACCGCAAAGGGTATGGTGACCTTTTCCGCTACCTTCTTCACCCATTCACGCATGGTACCGCGGCTCTCAACCGTAGCCATGATGTCCAGAAATACCAATTCATCAGCACCCGAAAGACTGTAGGCTTCGGCGGCTTCTACCGGGTCACGGGCATCACGCAGGTTGACGAAGTTTACCCCTTTGACCACCCTTCCCTCTTTGACATCCAGGCAGGGTATAATTCTCACTGGTTTCATCTTTTTACCTCTTGATAACAAATGGCAACTGGCAACCGCTTTCCGCATAAAATAAACCAAGCCATTCTAGCAGTTTTAGCAAGCTATTGTCAACATAATTGAGATGTAAACTATTCAGTCTCGACTCTCTTTATGCTATACTGCGGATATTATCAGGTAAGAAATCTTCCCTGATCTTGAGGAGAGATATTGGCCTACACCCGACTGATTGTCAACCCGGCTGCCGGTGCCGGCAAAACCGCCCGAAAATGGCCCCATATCATGGCCCGGTTGCAGAGTATTGACCTGCGCTTTGATTATGATATTACCGAGGCACCAGGGCATGCCAGGGAACTGGCGAAAGACGCCGTTGCCAGAGGTTATGAACTGGTGGTTTCGGTGGGTGGCGACGGCACCATTAATGAGGTAGTCAATGGCCTTTACGATACCGGCAGTATTGCCGATGTCAGGTTTGGGATTATTGGCACCGGTACCGGCGGTGATTACATCCGCACCATTGGGATACCGAGGGCACCTCTGGAAGCCTGTCAGTGCTTAAAGGAGCCACGTAAAGTAACCGTGGATGTGGGTGTTGTTGAATATCTCAGCGACGACGAGACGGTGAGGCGATTGTTTGTCAATTTTGCCGGTATGGGATTTGACGCTGAAGTTGTAAAGGCTACAACACAGAAATACAAGACATTGAACGCTACCGTATCCTATCTCGCCGGCTTACTCTCTTCCCTTTTATTCTATAAAAATAAGACCGTGACTCTTAACGTAGATGGTGAAGCGATTCAAGAAAAGGTATGTACCGTCCTGGTGAGCAATGGTAAATACGGAGGCGGCGGTATGTTTGCCGCACCCGAGGCCGATATCTCTGATGGCCTTCTTGATGTGCTCATCATTGGCGACCTGAGCAAGCCTGACCTTCTCTGGTCATTGCCGAGGGTGTATCGGGGAACTCATCTGACGCACCCAAAGGTAACGTTGAAAAAAGTCAGAGAGATAGAGATAAGGTCGGGCGATTCAGTTTCTCTGCAGGCTGATGGCGAATTGCTCGGGGGACTGCCCGCTCGTTTCTATGTGCTCCCGTCCCTGCTGAACGTGGTGCTGTAATCAGACTTTGACGGGTGATGGTCGGGGTGAGAGGATTTGAACCTCCGACCTCATGGTCCCAAACCATGCGCGCTAACCAGGCTGCGCCACACCCCGCCACTACAATGTTACCACAAGTTATTATTCCGAAGCAGCTTTCTCGCCTGATTTACCGGCCAGCTCCACCAGTTTGTTATATTCCTGAGTTACCCTCTTCTGTATCTCTTTTATGGTGCCTTCCGTCAGGTGGCGGAACCTGCCCTGTGTCTTGAGGTAAGTTTCCACCGGTTCCAGTTTGCTCAGGCTCAGGTTCAGCTTGTACTGCCCCTTTTCCACCTCGTACAGAGGGAAAATACCCGTTCTCACCGCCAGTCGGCCGACCTTAATTGCATCGTCAGTTGGGCACCGCCAGCCCGTCGGGCAGGCAGATAAAATATGTATATAGGCTGAACCTGGGGTTTCCACTGCCTTGGCAACCTTTTTCATCAGGTCGCGGTGGTAGCTAGGGCAGGCCGTGGCCACATACGGTATGTCATGGGCTACGGCAATCGCAGGCATATTCTTCTTCCATGTCATCTGTCCCAGGCTCTCTTTCCCGGCCGGAGAAGTGGTCGTTGAAGCTCCGTAAGGTGTGGCCGAAGACCTCTGGATACCGGTATTCATGTAAGCCTCGTTATCCAGGCAGATGTAAACGAAATCGTGTCCTCTTTCCAGGGCTCCGGATAGTGCCTGCAGGCCGATATCGCTGGTGCCACCATCGCCGGCCAACGCCACGACTTTTATATTACGTTCAGGGGTTTTACCTTTTTTCACCATTGACTTCAGGCCGGCTTCCACGCCAGAGGCTACTGCGGCAGCGTTTTCAAACAAGGTATGAATCCAGGGAATACGCCAGGAAGTATAGGGAAACGGTGAGGCCACAACCTCCATGCAACCGGTAGCGTTTACAATTATTGCGTTGTTGCCGATGGCTTTGGCGGCCAGTCTCACCGCTAATGCCTCACCGCAGCCACTGCAGGCGCGATGGCCGGGGGTAAAGGGCTCCAATTCCGTAATTATGCCGGGTCCATGAACTGCTGTTGCCATCTTTATTCCCTCACTCCATAGATTTCAAATTCTCGTTTGCTTCCCGTCCGGGCAATCTCAATGCCGTGGTTAATCATTTCCTCGAAGCCGGATATAGAGATGTCTCTGCCTCCCAGACCACCCACGAAGCCAACTACTTTCGGCCGCTTCTCTTCCCCGTACAAAGCTGCTTTTACTTCGGAGCAGACCGGACCTCCCGGCCCGCCAAAAGAAATGGCTCTATCCAGCACGATGAGTACCTCAGCACCCTTAACCGCCTCCCGCAGCTCTTCGTACGGGAACGGGCGCCACAGACGGAGCTTGAGCAACCCCACCTTCTTACCGTCATTTCTCATCTTGTCCACGGCGACCATCGCCGTTTCGCTGTAGCTGCCCATCGTCATCAGCAGAACTTTGGCACCGTCGGTCTGGTATTTTTCTACCGGTGAATAATTGCGCCCGAAGGCTTTGCCAAACTCCCGCCAGACTTCCAGGATAGTACCTTTCGAGGCTTCCAGATTTATTTCCTGCGCCCATTTTACCTCGGTATAGATGAAAGGCGAGCCCAGGGCTCCCATGGTGATCGGTTTGGCCGGGTCAAGCGGCAGGGGGTATTTGAAAGGCGGCAGGAATCGGTCGACATCCTTTTTATCGGGAAGCTCAATCGGTTCGATAACATGGGTCAGTGAAAACCCGTCAAGGTGAATCATTACCGGCAGCAGGACTCTTTTATCTTCACCCATACGGAAGGCGCAGATGACATTATCAACTGATTCCTGACCATTTTCCACAAATATCTGTATCCAGCCAACATCCCGAGCTGCCATGACATCGGAGTGGTCACCCCAGATGCTGATGGGTGCGGAGAGGGCGCGATTGGCCACCGCCATGACAATGGGCAATTGCATTGCCGAGGCAATAAAAAGCACCTCATGCATCAGCTCCAGCCCCTGAGAAGCGGTGGCTGTAAAAGTTCTGGCACCTACGGCGGCAGCACCAAGGCAGGCGCTCATCGCCGAGTGCTCCGATTCCACCGGTATATAGGCAGCTTTCAGTTCACCGTTGGCCACCAGCTCTGCCAGGTGTTCCACAATGTGTGTCTGAGGGGTTATCGGGTAAGCAGACACAACGTCAACATCGGACAGCATGGCGGCGTCGGCAACGGCGATCGATACTTCCAGGCCTTCCCGTTTCGCCATTATTTCGCCTCCTCGACCATGGTAATTGCGTCTTTGGGGCATTCCGTGGCACAAATCCCACAGCCCTTGCAATAGAATAAATCGGCTTCAAAATATCCGTCTTTGGTTTTGGCTATACATCCCTCGGGGCAGTAATAATAACAGAGGGTACATTTGTTGCATTTTTTAAAGTCGACCTCAGGTCGGCGCGACTTCCAGTCACCGGTTCTGACTTCAACGGAGTTTCCCGGCTTGGTGATGAAACAGCCGATTTCGATTTCTTTCCAGCTCAGTTCACCTTTCGTGCTCGGTTCTTCCTTCGTTTTTGCCTTGGCCATTTCCAGCTACTCTCCTATTTTCGTTTCTTTGACTGCTCTTTCCATTGCCTTTATATTGCGCTCTGCCAGACGCCCAAAGCGTTTCTCAAACGGTTCTTTAACAGACTCTGAAGAAATAACGCCGGTCGCTTTTATCATGGCACCGATCATCGTTGTGTTGACGATAAGAACTCCCAATGTCTCCTGGGCAATTGTGTTGGCATCCACGAGGGCCAGCCGGGCTTTAATACCGAAATCCTTTCTTACCTGTTCCGCAGATTTCCTGGTGTTAATGATGACCGTACCACCCTCTTTTAATCCGGAAGTTGCATCCAGAATAGACAAAAGGCTAGGGTCCATAATCAAGACCACGTCAGGTTGGTCTACCTCTGCCCGGGTCCGTATGGGCTCATCCGAATTGATTCGGTTGAAGGCCAGAACCGGCGCTCCCCTCCTCTCCGGGCTGAAGCTGGGGAATGCCTGGGCATACTTCCCTTCACTGATGGCCGCCTGGGCAACCAGCTCCGCTGAGGTTACAGACCCCTGACCCCCGCGACCGTGCCATCTGATTTCCATGAGCTTGCTTTTTGTCATTGCACTCTCCTAAACACATTGAAGCGCCCCTGGGGCGACTTGAACGCCCGCAACCAGCTTCGGAGGCTGGTGCTCTGTCCACCTGAGCTACAGGGGCTACTACTATTATACCCCTGAGGGTAATTGAAGGACAAGGTAAGGAACGTGTCGTTCAAGGGGGATGACTTGGACATTGCTGATGCAGGTGGCTTCCAGTCAACAACCATCTATCTCGCTTACTCCAAAAACCGACCTATTATAACCATCATGGCTCAATAACGCAAGTATTGGCATTTAACCACCGTGTCAATAAAGTGAGATAGACAGAGGAGACACTGATTGGTCTGGATTAAATTCATCGTCTGCGTCGTTGTCATTTTTATTTCCGGCAGAAAAGTTGCTCGATATGGTGACATAATTGCCGAAAAGACCGGCCTTGGTGGCGTCTGGGTAGGTCTTGTCCTCATCGCCATGCTGACCTCGCTGCCCGAACTTTTCAATGGCGTAAGCGCGGTGACCCTGGTCGATGCTCCTGGCCTGACCATCGGTAACCTCCTCGGTGCCAATATGTTTAACCTGTTCAACCTGACCATCATTTCCATTGATGACCTGCTCTATACCAAAGGACCGATACTGGCCGCAGTCTCCGAAACCCACCTGGTTACTGCTTTTACCGTGATGCTAATGACAGCCGTGTTCATTATCGGGCTGGGTCACCGTCATCAACGTTTTTTCCGTTTCAGCTGGTGGAATATTACCCTGATGTTGCTGTTCCTGATGGGAGCTTACTACAGCTTTCAACTGGCTTGATGACTGGTGCTGACAGGTTGATTAGAATCAATGTCCGCCACTAAAACAGGAAGTCCCAGGCAAGTATGACAACGAGGACGAGAAGTACCACGAGCACCATAACCCCCAGCGGTATCCGGTAGCGGTCAGGACTGAATGTCGATGGCTCAGGAGTTGGTTTTTCGGTGCGGAGCAGAAGGTGGCTGATGTTCCTCGTCGCCTCGACGGCATATCCCGCAGGGTTGGCGCCAACTTTGACCAGATACCGGGCAAAGCGCAGCGAAAGGCTTTCAATAGCGCCAAAAAGCTCGCAGATGGACACACTGAATACATTGAAGGCGAGGCGCGAAGGTCGACGATAGAACCAGTCCGTATCCAGCATAATCGTCGCCTCAGTATGCAGTTTTTTCTTCACCAGCCAGAAGGCCAGTCCGGTGAATATGAGCAGTTGCATCGATTCGATTAAATGTGGCGCGGTATATGGCTGGTAATGCACCCCAAAAGGCAGAAGGTTATATAACAGCGCCGGGTAAACACCGATGGCGATGCAGAGGGCGGAGGTCAGCCCCATGCCGATGTACATCCCCGGTGGCACCGGTTTTGGTTTGAGGTTACGGTTGGTGCTGAACCAGGTGAAGTACGGCAGCTTCAGGCCGATGGACAGGAAAGTGCCAATGGAAGCCAGATTAAGCAATAGGACAACAAGGCCAAAATGCTCCGCTTCCGCGGCGTATATCACCATTGACTTGCTGACAAAGCCGCTGAAAAGCGGAACGCCGGAGATGGAGAAGGCGCCGACCATGAAGAATATCAGGGTGGGCCACATTTTCTTGAAGAGACCGCCCAGCTCGGTCAACTTGTTGCGCCCGGTGGCGTAGAGAACGGTGCCCATTCCCATGAACAGCAGGCCTTTATAGAGAATATGGGCGAAGGCATGGGCGGTGGCACCGTTTACCGCGACCGCGGTGCCAATGCCGACACCACAGACCATGTAGCCAACCTGGCTGATGATATGGTAAGAGAGAAGTCGCCGGCCGTCGTTGGCCAGGAAGGCGAAGACCACGCCATAGACGGCCATTATGGCGCCCGACCACATAAGCAGTTCCAGACCGGCGAAGCCGCGAGCCAGGGCGTAGACGGCTACCTTAGTGGTAAAGGCACTCAGGAAAACGCTGCCGGTAACTGTCCCCTCTGGATAAGAGTCAGGAAGCCAGCCGTTCAGAGGCGGTACGGCAGCATTGAGAGCGAAAGAGAGCAGTATAAGGTAAGAAGCCACGCCGCCATCAAAATGAGTGAACAGCAGGGAGCCGGTCTGCTGGAGGTGCAGGAGGATGCCTGCCATGAGGGCACTGCCACCGAAAGCATGCACCAGCAGGTAGCGAAAGCCCGCTTTCCGGGCGTCCGGCGTTCGTCTGGCCCAGATGAGGAACAATGAGGAAACGGCCATGATTTCCCAGAAGAAAAGGAGCGTGAACAGGTCGCCAGCAAAGACTACCCCCAGCGAGCTTCCCACATAGAGCAGCGCCGCCACCTGTTGCAGGGAATCTTTTACGTGGTAGCCGTAAACACCGCCTAGGAAGCCCATGATGACAAAGACATAGCCAAAGGCCAGGCTCAGCCGGTCCACCCGGCAGACCATCAGTTCATAATTGAGGAAAGGTAAGCTAATGCTGGCTCCTACTTCCAGATTAATCAGGAAAACGAATGCCATAACGGAGATTATCAGGCAGAACGCAGAGCGTATCCGCCGCGGCAGTACCAGCAGCAGTATCGCCCCGATTACGTATATTATTGCCAGTGGGAAATTACTCATGCTCATCATTTTTGTCGTAATAGTTCTCGCCGCGCTGTAGCCAGTAGTGGCCGAGCAGCTTTGCGCCATAAATTATCGCCAGGCAGCCCAGAAAGCCGAAAAAGGAGAAGAAGCCGGGTATGTGCGACCACGGGAACGTGACATGCACGCGTCCACTTACAACCAGCAGGTCAAATATGATAAAGATAATCAGTGTGGCCACAGAGGCAATCAGCCAGTTGCGTTTCACAGGCCACCTCCCCCGAAAACACTCCGGGCGACACTTGACGCAAGCTGGAAGAAGTACGGGATGCGGTCAGGGAAAATCCCCAGCAGGAGAGAAAGCACCGCGGTTATCACCAGCGGCACAACCATCAATTTTGACGCCTCACCAAACCTGGTGAACTTGTCCGAGGGGGCAAAAAAGGCGCGCACCACAATGCTGAAGAAATAGCCGGCATTGAGCAGCCCGCTGAGTAAAAAAGTGACCACGAAAACTATCTGCCCGACGTCATACGAGCCCTGTACCAGGTACCATTTGCTGATAAACCCGTTCACCGGTGGTATACCAGCCAGCCCTATCGAGGCGACGGCAAACGCGGCCATGGTGATCGGCATCTGCCGGCCAATGCCATTGAGTTGGCTGACGCTGTCGCAGTGGGTCCTAGCGTGGATGGCCCCGGCGCAGAAAAAGAGCGTTATTTTCATCATGGCATGGTTGACAATGTGGAGCAGCGCGCCTATCCAGGCGCTCGGTGAGAATAAAGCCAGCCCGAGGACGATGTAGGAAAGATGGCCCACGGTGGAGTAGGCCAGGCGTGCCTTTAAATTATCCTGGCGCAGGGCGATGAGCGAGGCCACCAGTATCGTAGCCGCAGCAAGCGCAGCGAGGAAGCCTGAAGCACCGCTCTCGTGCAACACCAAGGGACCAATGATGAAGCCAATGGCTCTGGCAAAGCCGAAGACCCCGGCCTTGACCACGGCTACGGCATGAAGCAGTGCGCTCACCGGCGTTGGCGCCACCATCGCCGTGGGCAGCCAGCTATGCATGGGCATGATTGCCGACTTCACGCCGAAACTGAGCAGGAAAAGGGTGAAGAGCATGATGATACTGCTTTTCGCGGTCTGTGCAGGAAGTATGCCGCCGGCCTGAAAATCAACCGTACCGCTCAACTGATAGGTATAGGCGAGGGCAAAGAGAAGGAACACGCCGCCGGTAAGCAGGTAGACCAGGTATTTACGACCGCCGAAGATTGCCTCCGGCGTCTCTCTATGAATGACGAGAGGATAGGTGGCGATGGTCAGAATCTCGTAGAAAATGACCAGGGTTAAAAGATTGGCGGCAAAGGCGATGCCCATAGTCGCCGATAGGCAGATAGCAAAGCTGGCGAAATAGCGCGTCTGCTTGTGTTCAGGGATGCCCCGTACGTAGCCTATGGAGAAGAACGAGGTCAATATCCAGAGAAAGGAAGCAGAGAGCCCGAAAATAATACCCAGATAGTCAACTTTCAGTGCCAGCGATATACCGGGAGAGATAGCAAAGAGGGTGATGGCCGGGCTTTTCCCCTGAAGGACAAGGGGCAGCATCGATGCTACCAGGGCAAACTTCGCCAGCGCTGCCAGTATCGTCCAGGACTCGCGCACGTTCGGCCGCTGGTTGGGAATAACAATGAAAATAACGGCAACCAGCGAGACCAGTACCGCGAGTATCGGTTTCAGCGAATAGACCGTTTCCATCAATTTAAGCTATTCAACTCGCTTTCTTTCCTATGGTAACAACGCCACCACCGGTTGCAAAACGTATGAGACGATAAGCGCGTTAATCAATCCCAGAACAATGATGCCTGCTGCCAGAATGATAATCGGTGTCAAAATCCGGGCTGAAGGTTCTCTGGCCTTCTCCACGGCCGGGTCGCCGCCTGACGGCGTGGCGAAGAGCTTTTCAATCATGCGGAAGAAATAGACCGCAGTCAGCAGACTGCTCGCCAGAATCACGGCCACAAATACCCAGTTGTTGGCCTCTATGCCGCCCAAGATCAGATACCATTTGCTGAAAAAGCCGGCCGTGGGCGGGATACCCACCATGGATAGAGCGGCCACGGTAAAAGCAGTCATCATCAATGGCATCTTGCGTCCCAGGCCAGCAAATTGCGGTATTTCATGCAAGCCGGTCTGGTACCGGATGCCGCCGGCTACCAGAAAGAGGCAGCTCTTCATGAATGCGTGATTTAAAATGTGTAACAGAGCACCAATCAGTCCCAGCGGGTTGGCCAGCCCGATGCCGAGGCCAATATAGGCCACCTGGGCCACAGTGCTGTAGGCAAGCATTCGTTTAAAGTCCTTCTGAGCAATCGCCATCACCGAGCCAAAGATGATGCCTGCCGCCGCCACCCAGCCGATAATCGTGGTAATCGGCATTATATCAATGAAATATTGAGGCTGGAATATGGTGAGCATCATGCGCACGATAACGTAGGCGGCGACCTCAATCTGTATCGCTGCCAGAATCGCCGCCACCACGGGAGGGGCATAGCTGTGGGCATCGGGAAGCCAGACGTGCAGCGGGAACAGCGCCATCTTGATGCCCATGCCGACTACTATCAACGCCACGGCAGCCATGATGGCTGGTGAACCGTAAAGCGGTGGTAAAAGCCGGGCAGCATCGGCCATATTCAGGGTACCCGTGGAAAAGTAGATGAAACCAACGCCCAGCAGGTAAAAGCTGCCGGCAATCGTTCCCAGTATCAGGTAGCGGAAGCTCGCCACCACCGCCCGGTCGCCGCCGAGCGTGATGAGCGCGTAGCTGGCCAGGGAGTATATCTCTAGAAAGACGAAAAGGTTGAAAAGGTCGCCGGTAACTACCACGCCAACCAGTCCGCCGATGAGC
>DASRZK010000145.1:0-2499 GCA_035686505.1 Dehalococcoidales bacterium
CGGCCCAGAACAATCCTGACTTTATCGGTATATATCTGGTAACGCTGGGGCAGGACGGCGTAAAAGAGGAGGGCGTCGAAAACGGTTACACCCAGGGTAATGTATGCTCCCGTTCTGTCCACATAGAGCAGATACACGCCGAGAAGCAGGGTAAAGCTCAGCACGCCGCCCAGAGTGAGCTTGAGCCAGGTGTCATACTCGGCAGGTTCCTCGTGGATTAAAAAGGTCTCTAGTGAGTTGTTCATTTTTTCTTACTAGGATTAGTTTAACCAAGTTCTCGTTTTGTGTCCACTCGTCGCTTGACGGCGGATTTCAGGCGCATTACAATCAAGTAGTTTATTTCAGAGATAGCCGCAAGGAGGTATTATGGCGAACGAAGTGCGAGTTGCCTGGGAGCCTTTGAAAGGGTTTGCCAGGGAAATATTTACCAAGATGGGCATGCCGCCCGAGGATGCTGAAACCGAGGTATCGGCGCTGATATGGGCCAACCTGAGGGGTGTTGACTCCCACGGCGTGTTGCTGATTCCGACATATATGGAATGGATAGACAGAGAGGTGATGAACCCCAGGCCCAATATTCAGGTCTTGAAGGAGACGCCAGCGACCATCTTCGTAGAGGCTGACCGTGCCCTCGGGCCGGTGGTCACCGTCTTCACGGTGAAACGGGCACTGGAAAAAGCTAAGCAGGTGGGAGTTTGCTGGGCGTCCATCCGCAACACGACGCATCAGGGGGCCATGGGCTACTACACGCTGATGGCGGCGGAGCAGGGAATGGCGGGAATGATCTGGGTATGTAGCCCACCCAATATGGCGCCTTTTGGTGCCAGGGCTGCCGGAATACATAACAGCCCGATTGCTATAACGGTGCCGGCGAAGAAGCACCAGCCTTTGATTCTGGACATGGCCACCAGTGTGGTGGCGGCGGGGAAAATCACCCTGGCTCTTGACAAGGGCATCCCGATACCTTTGGGCTGGGCAATTGATAAAGATGGCAATCCTGCCACTGACCCCAAGCAAGCGGGCATTTTGCTCCCTTTCGGCGGGGCAAAGGGCTCCGGCCTGTCCATGTTGTTTGAATGTCTTTCCAGCGTGATGATGGGCAATCCGATGCTGGGGCCAACACTACATGGTCGTGAACCGGGTCCGCCTCTAAAGGAAAAAAAGGTGAAGGTAATCGGTGACCGCCCTGCGCACTACCAGCGCCATATCCAGAACAGCGTTTTCATCGCCGTTGACATCAGTCAGTTCACCGATTTAGAAGAATACAAAAATAATATTGACGAAATGATTGATGGTATCAAAGCGCTGCCCAAGGCGGATGGGTTTGATGAGATTTTCGTGCCCGGCGAACCGGAGTTCCGCACCTATGAGGAGCGTTCTAGAAAGGGCATTCCACTAGCGGAGCGTACTGTCCAGAACCTGCGTGACGTGGCCTCGCGACTCGGCGTTAAGCTGCCACCTGCTCTGGCAGCTGGCTAGACAGCGTGATGTCATTGGTGGCAGCAGGCAAACCAAGGCCGAAATACTGGGCTACGGCAACTTCCCCGGCCTCTACACGCTTGGCCCGATTATCTAGGCGATACCGATACTCAGCCCGAGTAAACTCCACACCAGCGTCAGGACAATGCCCACCCCCAGCAGACAGCCGCTCATTTTCCCCATCGATGCGCTCAGCGGCGTCCTGGCCTCTTCAATGCCGTACTTTCTCAGCTGCTCGGCTACCTTGCCTTCAAAAAGCCCGGCAAAGCCATCGGTGATGGCATCACCGACCGCCCCGCCCACGATGGCGCCGAGTACACCGGCAAAGCTGGCACCGACCAGGGCGGCAATACCCAGTAAGCCGGTATCAATGGCGCCAAAGACAATGTCCGCGCCAACTGACTTTATCGTTCTGCCGAAAAACCTCAGCGGTATCCAGGGAATGAAGCCGAGGATAATGATTACCGGGCCGAGCAGTCGTGTGTGGTAAATGGTGAACGATATGGTGCTTATGATGACAATGGAAATGACTGAGACACAGGTGAGCGCTGGAATGAACCCCTGATTTCTCATGACTAGTTATCTCCCTTCTCAAGACCTCCGCCAAGAGTGTATACCAAATCTATTCTCATGACAACGGTAAATTGCCGGCTGCCTCTTACGGTTTTGTGGGCGGTCAGCGCTGTGATATAATGGGCTGGAATGAACCAGAAAAGACGTCTTGAGGAGGTGCGCTGGCATGGGAGAGGCGGGCAGGGGGCAGTCCTCGGTGCCAGTATGCTGGGCAGTGCGGCGGCGCTTTATGAGGGCAAGTACGCGGTTTCCTTCCCCAGCTTTGGAGCTGAGCGTCGTGGTGCACCCGTACAGGCATTCACCCGCATCAGCGACCATGCCATCCGGACCCGCAGCCAGATTTACCATCCCACCATCATCATTGTGCTCGATGATAGCTTACTGGACGTAGTTAACATAACGGACGGAGCCCAGGACGGAGCCAATATCCTGGTCAACACGCGTAAA
>DASRZK010000146.1:0-4120 GCA_035686505.1 Dehalococcoidales bacterium
AGGCGATACAGGTCTTTAAATTGTAACTTCTTTTTTAGTTTCAAGAGCTAAAACAAAATAAATTATCCCTTACCTTATTTGCCGAGAGTTTGTATAAAAGTAGTATATTATGGTATGCGCATTAAAGACTTTGAGTTTAACCTGCGCGAGACGGCCGGCTCAATGGGTGATTTTGGCACCCTTTTCCCTCTGGCCATCGGCTACTTTGCCGTTAATGGCCTGAACCCTGCCGGGCTCCTAGTGATGATGGGGCTGGCGAATATCATCACCGGCATCGTTTACCGTCTGCCCATGCCCATAGAGCCGATGAAGGTGCTGGCGGCCACGGCTATTGCGCAGCGATGGTCTCCCTCTATGGTCTACGCGACGGGTTTCGGCACCGGTGTCATCTGGCTGGTTCTCTCTTTCGCCGGGCTGGTCAAAAAGATAGCCGCCGTTACCCCCAGGAGCGTGGTGAGGGGTATTCAGGTGGCGCTGGGTATAATGCTGGCTGTTGAGGGATTCAAGATGGTCTCCACCGGCTGGATTCTGGGGGTCGTTTCCATCGTCGTTGTTGTCCTGCTGCGTAACAGCCGGTACGCTCCCGCCGCTATTGTCCTGATGGCGCTGGGGGTCGCGGTTATGGGTTTTAAAGGTGAACTTGCCGGGGTAGCCAGTTTCAGCTTTACCTTACCACCGATTACCACCTTTAAACCGATGGAAATATGGCAGGGCATGGTGCTGGCCGGTTTTGCGCAGATAGCGTTGACCGCCACCAATGCCGTCATTGCGACCAGCGCCCTCATCACCGAATACTTCCCTAACAAGGTGGTATCTGAGAAAAAACTGGCGCTGGACCACGGCTTCATGAACGTTATCCCTCCCTTTTTCGGCGGCATGCCCATGTGCCACGGCGCGGGAGGCCTGGCGGGGCAGTACTACTTCGGGGCCAGAACCGGCGGTACTAACATCATCGAAGGCGTCATCGAGATAAGCCTGGGGCTTTTTCTGGCCGGTTCTATCGCCGCCCTCTTCGCCCTGTTCCCCACGAGCATTATCGGAGCCATGCTGTTTTTAGTGGGCATTCAGCTTACCGGCTTTGCCAGAAATATCAAATCAGGAGAGCTGCCCATGATGGTACTGGTCACCGTGCTGAGCCTGCTGACCAATATGGCCATTGGTTTTGTGGTGGCTCTGGTGGTGTTCCACGCTATAAGGCGATGGGGAAAGGATAAAAAATACCTGAACTGGATGGTGGATGCCTAAATATGCACCGCTTTTGCTTAAGGTAAATAAGGTTTCAGGAGTTTTCACAGTATAAAATGACCCGCCGCATTATGCATATCGATTTAGACGCCTTCTTCGTTTCCGTGGAGCAGGTGCTCAAACCGGAACTGAGAGGTAAACCGGTGGTCGTCGGCGGCAAGCCCGATAGAAGAGGCGTTGTGGCCGCCGCCTCCTATGAGGCCCGTGCCTACGGCGTGCATTCTGCCATGCCGCTGCTTACCGCCAGCCGCCTCTGTCCGCACGCCATATTCATCGAGGGCAACTACAAACGCTACCAGCAGGCCTCGGAAAAATTTATGGCCATTCTGGGCGACTTCTCCCCTTATCTGGAACCGATGGGCATTGACGAGGCCTATCTCGACGTTACCGGCTTCGAATCACTCCATGGCTCAATACGCCAAATGGCGGAGAAAATAAAGCAGCGTGTGAAAGATGAGCTCGGTCTCTGCGCCTCAATCGGCATCGCCAGCAGCAAGGTGGTCGCCAAGATAGCCTCGGACGCATCCAAACCGGACGGGCTGTTGGAAGTGGCCGACGGAAATGAGCGCGCGTTTCTTGCCCCATTACCGGTGAACAGGCTGCCCGGCATCGGTAAAAAAAGTGAGCAGGTTCTGAAAAACCTGGGCATTGGCATCATCGGTCAGCTGGCAGCACTGCCCGCAGAAGTACTGAAGAGGCAATTTGGGGCTTACGGCAAACTTATCCACGACCACGCCTGCGGCATCGATGACCGCAGAGTGGAGCCCCCTACCATCGCCAAATCCATCAGCCGGGAGACCACCTTCAGCCGGGACACCAGGGATACGGCACTGGTGCAGGCTACTTTGCGCTATCTGAGCGAACGTGTGGGCAGCGAACTGCGCGAGAAGGAAAAGCTGGCACGTTGCATCACACTCAAGCTGAGATACGCCGATTTCACCACCACCACCCGTCAGCAGACGCTTCCCCACCCCGCTGATACTGACCAGGCCATATTTGCCACCGGCTTGAAACTGCTGAAAATTGAACTCCCCCGTGAGAAGCAGGCGGTCCGGCTTATTGGCATCGGGGTGTCAAAACTGACAGAGACGGGACGGCAACCAGATATGCTGGACTCGAGGGGGCAGCGGCTGGAGCAGCTAAACGCAGCCATTGACCGCATACGTAAAAAATACGGTTTCACCGCCATACAGACGGGAAGAACCTTACTGCTTAGAGACATTTTCCCGGAAAGCGACGATGGCTACAGCCTGCACACGCCGAGTTTATCAAGGTAAAGCAGTACCCACTGAAACCCAGCAAATCATCGAGCCCTCTTGTAATCTCCATTCGCACCAGCTATAATGGATGAAAACTTTTATCTGGAAAAGGAGGCCCGGCAATGCCATCCTACGCCTTTTTTAAAAACCAGCTTATTCCTCTTGCCGATGCCAATGTAAATATTATGACCCACGCCCTCCACTACGGAACGGCCGTCTTTGAAGGCATCCGCGGCAACTGGAACAGCAAGCAAAAGCAGCTTTACCTCTTCCGCCAGAAAGAACACTACCAGCGTCTGATTAACGGCTGCAAGGTAATGAGGATGAAGATGCCCCACAGCATCGATGAGATGTGCCGCATCACGGTGGAACTGGCCCAGAAGTGCGCCTTTGAGCAGGATATCTATGTGCGCCCGCTGGCCTACAAATGCAGTGAAGCCCTGGGCGTCCGCGTGCACGATATTGCTGATGATTTTACCGTATTTATCATTCCCTGGGGACGGTATTTAGACGTAGATAAAGCAAGGTGCTGCGTCTCGGCCTGGCAGTGCCCGACCGATAACTCCATTCCACCCCAGGTGAAAATAATGGGCCACTATGCCGGCAACGCGCTGGCCAAGTCAGACGCGGTGGAAAAAGGCTTTGACGAAGCCATCATGCTCAACCAGGATGGTTACGTGGCGCAGGGCAGCGGTGAAAATATCTTTCTGTTAATCAACGGAAAGTTGGTCACGCCACCCACCTGGAATAATAGTCTGCCGGGAATAACCCGCGACTGTGTCATCACGCTGGCAAGAAACGAGCTCGGCATTGAGACGATAGAGAGGCCGGTTGACCGCCTCGAGCTCTTTATTGCCGATGAGCTTTTCCTCACCGGAACGGCGGCCCATGTAACGCCGGTCGCGGAAATTGACCATCGCCAAGTAGGTGATGGGGAGATTGGTAAAATAACCAAACAGCTACAGAAAATCTACGCTGATGTAATACGCGGGGAAAACAGCAAATACCTTGACTGGTGCACACCTGCTTACCAGAAGTAAACTATTCCTTCAGTGGGCTGACCTGCAGGGACCTCGTCAGGCAGCAAACTTGGCTGCTGTGCTCCAGAGCCGTCGTGAGATTGTAGGCTTCCTCAAGCCACTGCCCTATGGCAAAGCTGCCGTGATTATGCACCATTATGATATGATATTCCTTCAATGCCCTGGCGACGATATCAGCCAGGCATTCTTTCTCCAGCTCTTCACTCCAGCCCACCACCGGAACCGTGCCAATCAGCGAGAAGTCCTCCCCGCTTGGCACAATTTCCTTATCCGAAATCGAGAGCGCCACGGCGTGAGGCGGATGGGCATGGACGATGGCGAGGGCTTGCGTTTCGCGGTATATCGCCCGGTGGATGGCCAGGTCAGTTGAGGCTAATGGTGTCGTCCGGCTATTTTTGCTGACGCCGGTCTCGATGATGTCATTTTCATTGATGCAGTTAAGCATGCCGCCGCGGCGGGTAATGATTAACTGGTCTCCAAGCCTGATACTCAGGTTACCGCTGTTAGAGGAAACGAGACCCCGGGCAAACAGGTCGCGACCCACCGTCTGAAATTGCTCTGAAATCATAGCTCTCT
>DASRZK010000147.1:0-3260 GCA_035686505.1 Dehalococcoidales bacterium
GGTGGCGCGTACCAGCTCCATGGCGATGTTCCGCTCAATCGGCCGACGGGAATGTGTACCTTGCATCATCTAACCTCACTGGAAGATATATCGAAAAATCAGGGTGATATTAGTGGCAACGCCATAATAATATAAGCTACCGGCGATGTCAACCTGTTTATTCACTGGCTAGGTGGTACCGAATTCAGCGTATCACCCATTTACCGGACTCGACGGCGGTGAGAAAGTCGAGCAGTGCCCGGTTGAAGATATCCGGCTCTTCTAAATTGATGGCATGGCCGGATTGGGGGAAGACCAGCAGGCCAGCGCCGGGCAGGTGCTTTTTCATAATCAGTGCCGGGTCAAGGCACATCTCATCCTCGTCACCAATCATGATGAGTGCCGGTATTTTTAGCCGTTCGAGCCTGGCCTCTAGTTCTGAAACTGGCGGTCGCTTAATAATGACCTCTCGAATCAGGTGGACTGAGCCTTCATTGGAATGGGCGGCGAGCTCGGCGATGAACTCCTGCTGGCCTCTCGGGTCCTTGCGTTCAAGCTCGAGGCGGTTGGGTTCGCGGGCATACCGTGCGGCCATCTTTTCCCATCCGCTCTTCTCCAGCTGCTGCGCCACCCCTTCCATTTTGGGCACGAATAAATCCCGCCCGGTGGTGCCGGCGCCAGCGGCGACGATTATCAGGGCTCTGGTCATTTCCGGGTGGGCAATGCCGAAATTGAGGGCGATATTACCGCCCATGGAACAGCCGCCTACATAAGCCTCGTTTATGCCGAGATAGCGTAAGAGCTGGTACAGATCCGCAACAAGTATATCCTGCGAGTAGTCCGATGCTTTTTCGGGTACGTCCGACGGGGGAAAACCGCGGTGGTTGTAGGTGATGACCTGGTAGCGACGTGAGAAGAATCTCACCTGGGGCTCCCAGCTCTTACACGTTCCGGCGAATTCATGGCTCAGAACCAGAGGGAAGCCATCTCCGGTAACTTCATAGTATAGATTAACTCCATTCACCTTTGCTCTGGGCATAACGTCTCTCCTCAGTTCAAAACCTGCTCTTTTTTAAACCATTTTCCACAAGATTGCGATACAGGTGGTTTTCGTTATCTTATCGCTTCAACCTTTCACTGTCAATGTTATGGGCGGTCAGTACCTCTTTGTTGCAGGATTAAATTGGTGTTAAAATGAAGCATTAAACACCGGGTGAGAAAGGAAGGAATGATATGAAATATCGGAAGCTGGGCAGGACCGGTCTGATGGTATCTGAAATCTGCCTGGGCACCATGACTTATGGCAACCAGATAGATGAAGCAGAATCTATAAAGCTGGTAAAGTGGGCAATGGACGCTGGCATCAACTTCATCGATACTGCCGACCAGTATGTCAACGGGCTGACCGAGGAAATTGTGGGCAAAGCGCTCAAGGGGGTGCGGCACAACGTGGTGCTGGCCACCAAGGTGGGCGGCTGGCAGTCAGGCCCGACGGTAAATGATATTGGCACGTCGCGGAAACACATCATGGATGGCGTGGAAGGCAGCCTGCGTCGACTGGGTACTGATTACATTGATATCTACTACACCCATCGTTGGGACCATGCCACGCCGATTGATGAGACACTGCGCGCTCTGGATGACCTGGTACACCAGGGGAAGGTGCGCTACATCGGTTGTTCCAACTATCTTGTCTGGCAGATCTGCAAAGCGCTCTGGGTGAGCGAGTTGCTCAATCTGGCACGGTATGCCTGCACGCAGCCGCCGTACAACCTGGTAACCAGAGGTGTAGAGGACGAAATGCTGATGCTGTGTCTCAATGAGGGGGTGGGGGTGTGCGTGTACAATCCCCTCGCTGGCGGGATGCTCACCGGCAAGCATGAGCCGAACAAACCACCACCCGAAGGGTCAAGATTCGGCAACAAGATGATGGGAAAGATGTACAGCGACCGCTACTGGTTGCCCGGGGATTTTGAGGCTGTGGCACAGTTCAAAGAGATTACCCGGAAGCATGGGCGAAGTATGCCCCAGTTCGCTCTCGCCTGGATACTGAATAACAAAGCGATTACCTCTGTGCTCTGCGGCGCCAACTCGATAAAGCAGCTGGAGGAAAATACCGGCGCGATAGAACTGACCCTGACCGAAGAGGAATTAAAAGCCTGCGATGAGGTATGGCACCAGCTCAGGCCGCCTAGGTTCTCCTACGGGGCACAGCAGCTCTACCGCTGATTCAATAGCAGGCGGTCAGCTTCGCACAGGCAAAGCCGTGCTGAATCAGCTTGCCGCAGGCGGCAGGGCCACTGGCTCTGCCTGGATAATCTGGCCATTCTTTATGGCGGTAACCGGCATAAGCAGTTTATCTGTTTTTATGGTCTCTCCTGGCGTATCAATAAGCGTCCAGCCGCCGGACTGGAGTTCCAGAATGGAGACATCCGCTGCCATTCCCGGCTTGAGGCTGCCTATCTTGCCTTCTTCATGAATTGCGCGCGCTGGATTAATGGTAGACATGGTCACCACCTGCTTCAGGTCCAACCCAAGCGCCATAAATTTGGACATAGTGACGGGGAGGCTGAACGTCCTGTCTTTCAGGCAACGGTGGTTGAGGTCGGTGCTGATGGTGGTCGGCAATATACCTTCTGCCAGGCATTTGCGCGCCACGGCAAAGGAGAAATTACTCCGTCCATTGGAAGTGTCCAGTATAACACCGCGCTTCATGGCTGCTTTCAGTTCCGGTAATATCGTGCCATCGGGGCGTATGACACTGCCCTGATTACCGGAATACACGTGGCTCAGAATATCACCGGATTCCATCACGGAAAGGCATTCCGGGGTTAATGTCGCCGGCACCTGTTTATCCGTGTCGCCGATGTGAATCATAATCGGCAGGCCGAACTGCCTGGCAATTTTCTTGGCCGTTTTGACCACTTCAATGCCGTCACTGGTCACGAGCTTGCCGACCAGTCGCAGTTTAACTCCCTTTATAATGCCTTTGTTAGCTTCTATGGTCGCTGCCATGCCGTCCAGGTTTACCTCGTCCCAGTCTTTCAGCTCCGGCTCGGGAATCAGGCCCAAGGAGCACAGGTGGAGGAAACAGAAAACCTTGGTCCGGGCCGTGGGGAAAATGTGTTTGTGAAAAGCGGCAAAAGTTACCTCCCCGGAGCTTCCCCCATCAACCACGGTGGTTACCGCGTGTTTTACTCCGGCGACATCAGGTTCAAGGGCAATCGGCATGATGCTATCGAAAACGTGGCAGTGCATATCAATAAGCCCCGGGGTGACAA
>DASRZK010000148.1:0-3717 GCA_035686505.1 Dehalococcoidales bacterium
TGAAGACCCGGTAGAGTACCGCTTTGCCGATATCAATCAAATGCAGGTCAACCCCGCCGCCGGAGTGAGCTTTGCTACCGGACTTAGAGCCTGTATGAGACTTGACCCGGATGTCATTCTGGTCGGCGAGATACGTGATGCGGAGACGGCTCAGATAGCCACCCAGGCCGCCCTGACCGGCCACCTGGTGCTCTCCTCAGTCCACGCCAATGACGCCGTAGCCACCATTTACCGGATGGTAGACCTGGGTGTAGAAGCCTTCCTGATCACCTCAGCACTGATTGGCGTGGTCGCCCAGAGAATGGTGCGCAAGGTCTGCCCCTATTGCTCCGGACCTACGTCGGTCCCTGACGATGAACGGGAAGCCTACGAGAAAGAATTTAAGGAGAAGCGCACTGAATTCATAATCGGCGCCGGTTGCACTTTCTGTGCCAACACCGGCTTTCAGGGTCGAACCGGCATCTTTGAGGTTTTGACCACGAGCGAGGACCTGAACCGGCTGGTCCTGGCCGGTGCCAGCGCTAATGAAATTCGCTCTGTCGCCTATAAAGAAGGGATGCTCTCACTGTGGCATGATGGCATGCTGAAAGTAAAAATGGGTATCACCACCCCCAGTGAAGTCATTCGCAATGTCTTCTCCATAACCTATTAGGGGGGAAAATGACCAGCACTATTGAGAGCCTTAAAAAGCCAAAACCGGTAACCTTCCGCTATGAAGCCTATGACCGGCAGGGGAAGCTGGTAAAGGGCAGCGTCAAGGCGCCCAATGAGCTGGCCGCAGAGCGGCTTATTGTCGCTAAGGGCTACAACCCGATACAGGTACAGTCCGCCCCCTCTGTGTTCAGCCTGGAAGAGGCACTGCCGAGCTTTTTCAAGGTAAAGCCGCGGGATGTCATCGTCTTTTCTCGCCAGCTGGCGATACTGCTCCGGGCGGGCATCTCACTGCTACCGGCAATGGAAATTCTTCAGGGCCAGGTAGCCACCAGCCGCGCCTTCAAGAAAATCCTGGAATCCATCATTTTAGACATCCGCGGCGGAGTTTCATTTTCCCAGGCCCTGAGCAAACACCCCAAGGCTTTTGGCGAGATTTATTACCGGACCATTTCCGTTGGCGAACAATCGGGAGACCTGCAGAGTGTCCTGCAGCGAATGGCTGACTATCAGGAACGACAGAACATGATGGCCAAAAAGATAAGTAAGGCCCTGGTCTATCCCGCGATAGTCCTTGGCGTCGGCTTTGTAGTCATTATAATTCTTATCACCGTGGTCATGCCAAGCCTGCTGGACATGTTCACCACCATGAATGTGGAGCTACCCCTGCCCACCCGAATCCTGATTGGACTGACCGAATTTGTCACCGGCAACATGCTCTATCTCGTCATCGTCGGGGCAATATTGGTGGCGACGATACTGTGGATGGTCAAGCAGCCGACCGGAAGGCGGATACTTGACCGTATCCGGCTCAATGCGCCCTTAATCGGGACGGCGACTCTGATGTCAGAGCTGGGCCGTTTCAGCCGAACGGTATCGGTACTGATAAGCGCCGGGATGAACCTGCAGGAGATAATGGAGATGGCACCCTACTCCACCAATAATTATGTCTTCCGCAACGCCTTGCATGAGGTGAGGGACAAGCTTTACCTGGGTGAGGGACTAGCCGCACCGATGTCCCGTATTGACCTGTTCCCGCCACTACTCATCCAGATGGTAGCCGTCGGGGAGGAAAGCAACACCCTTGACTTCACTTTGGGAGTG
Source organism: Dehalococcoidales bacterium (assembly GCA_035686505.1). Taxonomy (GTDB): domain Bacteria; phylum Chloroflexota; class Dehalococcoidia; order Dehalococcoidales; family RBG-16-60-22; genus E44-bin89. The sequence goes on from DASRZK010000148.1 coordinate 1,756, forward strand.
GTAGCTGATTTCTGCGAAAATACCGCCGACGAAAAGGCAGCTACCATAGTCGGCTTGATAGGCCCACTGGCTACCGTCGGCATTGCACTGCTGGTCGGTTTTATCGCCATCTCGGTACTAATGCCAATGTATACCCTCACCGGCGCCTTTGGTTAATCAAAAGTGATGGTAGCTGATGTTATGAAATTTCTGGTTAAGGCAATAACTGGGTTTTTTCGGGGGCAGCGGGGCATAGGCCTGATGGAAGTCCTGGTAGCCGTGGCCATTCTGGGGTTTATCGGGGCGAGCGTGGTGGCCGCCCTTAGTACCAACTACCGCGCCACCCGTATCACCGATGAGAAGGTAACCGCCGCCAGTCTGGCCAGTGACTATATTGAGACTATCAAGTCCAGCTCTTACAACGCTAGCTACCCCGAGGCCGAATCTTATAATATTACTGTCCCCACACAATACAGCATGATTGCCACCACCGAATGCACCAACGATGCCGATGATGCCGAGAGCTTTAGTACTTGTACCGGGAACGAGACTTACCAGAGAATTATCGTTACCGTTTACCGGGATTCGGGAAAAGAGGTCCTGGCAATCTGCACGGCGAGGACAAAGAAATGAAACAGGCCGGGTTCACACTGATTGAACTATTGGTAACGCTAGCCATCGGCAGCGTAATACTGGTAGGTGCCTCCATGAGCCTCCAGCAGATTGTCTGGGGCACCGGCCGGAACAACAGCCAGGTGGTAGCCCTGACCAATGTAAATCAGGCGGCGTTAGCTATCAAGAAAGACCTGATGATGACCCAGAGCACCAACCTCCCCGACCCCGACGAGGACCCCAACCCGCAAAGCTCGGTGACCCTGAGCTGGACGGACTACACCGGCTTTTCATCGGAGAACAGCAGTTCCCATAACTGCCAATACACCCTTTCCGGTACTGTGCTGCAGCGCACCTACGACGGCGTGATGAGCATTGTCGGCCGGCATATAACCGACCTCGGCTTTACCCAGAACGGCAGAGTAATCAATGTCACCATTACCGCCACCGGTCCCAGCGTGCCGCAGCGGAGCGCCACCGTTGAGTTCAGCGGCTTTATCCGGGCGGAGGTGATAGAGTGATAAAAAAGAGAGAGGTGGGACAGGTCTTCCTTCTGGTCCTGATACTGCTCGCCATCGGCTCAACACTGGCAATTCAGGCGCTCCGGCTGACCGATACCTCACTCAAGAGCAGCCAGATTGCCACCCGCCAGACGCAGTTAATCTACGCCGCCGACACGGCGCAGGAATACATCCTGTGGAAGCTTCAATATACCGATTTGGGGGAGGATTTGCTGAATTACGGCCCATCGGCCAACTTAACCTGCGATACCTGCCCGATATTGGTTAACCTCTTCATCACTATGCGGGCGGTGCCCGGTAAAGGCGGGATAATTCTGGCCACCGATGATGTTATCCAGCCGACCAAGACGGTTACCCCGGACACCATTGCCAATGATACCTTCCAAACCGTTACCTATACCATAAAACTGGAGCAGCTCAGCGCCAACACCACTCAAGGTCTGGATGCAATCTATGACATCCTGCCCGACGTTTACGATGACTCCGAGTTTGTCCCCGATAGCTGTTATATGAGAACAGACGGTGGTCCCTGGCTGAGCATCCCCGACCCTGCCTTCGAGAATCCACCCACACGGTGGCGCCTGAAGTGGCCGGCCAATTATGACCCTGACACCAGCGCCAATCCCTTCTCTTCGGACAATGCAAGTCCATACTACTTTCACGGCATGAGGGACTTCACCACCAGGCAGGTGAAGGAAATAAAATTCCAGATGCAACACAACTTTAAAGCGGAAGACAACGACCGGGTGCACTGCAACTGGGTTGTCTTGAAACTGGGGGATATTGATACATTAAGTGGTCCCCAGGCCCCTTTGACGGTGGGGAACCCGGCCAATCCCGGGGTGTGTGA
>DASRZK010000149.1:0-4020 GCA_035686505.1 Dehalococcoidales bacterium
CCAGCACCAGTGACCGGGAGCTGACCAGGCAGCTGGTTTACGTCGGGAAAATCATGCAGATGAAAGTCGTCGACCATATCATTATCGGCAACAACCGGTATTACAGCTTTGCCGACGAGGGATTGATTGAAGAGTATGAAATGGACTTCCTGAACCTGAAGTTAAGAGGTACTTCCGAAGCGAAGCGGCGGATTTATCGGGCGAGGCTGAGTTCTGACAAATATACTTAGCTTCTATACTAATCTCAGGTTCTGTCCGCCTGGTAGCGGCGCTGGATGGTGGCCCCGATTACAATAAGCACGGCACCGAGCACAATGCTGACCACTACCTTTATTAAGAGCGGGAAGTTCATGCTGAGGAAGAAGGCGAAGGTGTACAGGCCGGTGAGATAGGCAATCGCCCGGATAATGGTGTGTGCCCGGATTGGCTTCTGTCTTACCCCACGGTAAATAAGCCAGCCGATAATCGCCAGAGAAGCAAGTACGGCTACAGCAGTCAGCATTCAGTTCACCACCCTATGTCTTCAAAGTATTTGCTTAAAAACGCGAACATGGCCACGGTAAGCAGCAGAGATACCAATTTTCCAGCTTCGGAGAGGTTCTTTACATACTCGGCGGCCAAATAGCCAACGCCAGCCAGACAGAAGAGGATACCGAAGACAAATAAAATGTATTCCAGTCTTATATTCACTTAGTTTACCTCCGGTTACCTTGGTGGCGCCGGCAAGGGTTTCGCTGGATAGGGAGACGGGTTGATATAGAGAATTATGTTCCGCTCTACTTCACCGTGTTTGATTTTCAGGGTATAATCAAAGCTCTGCTCGGGCGGAGCATCCGGTGGGAGAAGCTCGGCGGAGTCAATCACCCATTCCACCTTTACCTTGTCGAAAGACCCGACGGCGATATGCTGGAAGAGCACATCGCTGACCTTATTCTGCATCCGCCAGACTGATACGTCAATGTCAGCCTCATACCCGGAAAAGCGGCGGTTGTCTACCTCATAGCTGACGAAGGCCTTCTCGCCTCGTGCTATCCCGCTGGACCAGTAAGGGTCATTCATCTGCCAGACGTCTGATTCTATCTTCTGCTCTCGCTCGCCGGCAGTGATATAGACGGTATCATAAATGCCCATGTACCCATCTACAATAAAGATGGCGATGATGCCGAAAAAGCAAATCAGGGTAAGGTACAGGTAGATACTTCTTCTTTTAATTGCCATTTACCATATCATTATCGCATAAATGTTGCCAGTTTTAAATCTTTATCCCAGTTCCGGTTCAATCAAGCCGTAGTTACCGTCCTGGCGCTGGTACAGCACGTTAAATTCGTCCGTGTCAGTGTTGAGAAAGAAGAAAAAGCTGTGCCCCAGTATGACCATCTGTTCGGCGGCCTCAATTACGGACATCGGCTTCATGGCAAATCGCTTTACTTTAACCACTTCTGGCTGGAACGGGTTATCCGTCTCTGTTTTTAATTCACCCCGCGTCAACGGGTTACCCTTACCCTTTTCATAGAGCTTTCCCTTCTGGCGCTCCAGTTGTCTATCCAGCGCTGAGGCAACCTTATCGATTGCCTGAAACAGGTCTTCGCCGCGCTCCTGGCTGTGCAGGCGGATACCATTGCCGACAACACTGGTTCGCACCACAAATTGCTGTCGGGGAGACCGGGTCTTTTCCTGGTTGATTTCCACAATGGACTCAATGATATTGGGGAAATGGCGGGTTAATTTCCCGACCTTGCGCTCAACGTAGCGGCGCACTTCCGAAGATACTTCTATGTTCTGTCCCGTAACCTGCAGCTCCATCTTCTCACCTCTGACTGTTAAATCTCTCGTGCCATGACCAATCCCCATACTGAGTCGACCCCATTGGCTTTTAACACCGTGGCGCAGGCATCCAGCGTGGTTCCGGAGGTGGCCACATCATCAAGCAGCAGCACGCGCCTGCCCCGGAGTCCATTGCCGCGGCAGGCAAAGGCATCAGCTATATTATGCGTCCGTTCTTCTATGGTCGCGGTTCGGGCCTGCGGAGGCGTATGTCTCTGGCGAACAAGAACATCATCTACTACCGGTGTATTTATCAGTTTTCCCAGTTCTTTTGCCAGCAGGCTGGTCTGATTGTAACCGCGCTCTCTCAATCGTTTCCGGTGCAGAGGTACCGGTACCAGAACATCAATGTCAAGCGGGCTGGCGATAAGGTATTCCTGCAGCATTCTGGCCAGAGGGGCTGCCAGGGCCCTCAGGTTCTGGTATTTAAGCTGATGTATTGCCTCGCGCATCACGCCTTCAAAGCGAAACGGGGAGCGAATACCGTCTATGTCTGCCTGCCAGCGTATGCAATCAGGACAGAATACCCCACTGGAGTGGGGCCGACCACATCTGGGGCAGACGGGGGGTATTATTCGGGGCAATGACTGGCGGCAGACAGGGCAAATAAAAGCGCCTTCCCTGCCACAGCCGACGCAATACGGCGGAAAAATGAAATCAAGTGCTGCCCCTTTGAGTCTGACTAACTGAGGAAGCACGTCATCACCTGAATTATAAGGTCTATCCAGAAAGGTGACGTGCTATCGGGCGCGACTGTTATGCAATGCGCCACTCATAATGGGCTCGTTAATGTAGACATCACCATTCCTGATCTTCAGATTGAAGCCACATTCAGGATTAGTGCAAACCCAAGCTTTATAATGAATTGAAGCCCCCTGACTGCCGAAATCGGAAAGGGGCACCAGGTCACCAGCCTGACACTTCTGACATTTGGGGAAACTGATCTGTTCCATGAAGTCCTCCTCCCATCCTAAAGTTGTTTTTAAGTATACAATTAATCATAACTTTTTGACAAGGGTTTTTTTCAGGCTGACGGCGGTAATCTGGCGATAAATTGCACCTTTTGTGGTCAGCTGGCTTTGAATCAGGCTGATGCTGTCCACCGTAAAATGATGGGCGGTCTCGAACTTGGCACCAGCGATGAGCTGTCCGAAGTTTTGTCGTGCGGGCGGTGGCACATTTTCTCTGACGCGCGCCAGAGTCAGGTGAGGGGTGAACGGTCGTGACTCCCGGGCAAAGCCGAGTGGTGCCAGATTAGACTCAATGTGCTGCTGGAGCAACTTTAACCGGGCGATATCTCCCCCCACGCCAACCCATACCACCCGGACTCGCATGAGGTTGGGAAAAACCCCCAGTCCTTTTATTTCAAGCGGAAAGGGTGGCAAATCCCGAGCCGCTTCCTCTATGGCACGGGTGGTATCGCTGATTTTTGCCATGGCGATGTTACCCAGGAACTTCAGAGTCAGGTGTATGCCATACGGGTCCGCCCATTTTACGGAAGTCTGCTTGTCAGTTTGCAGGCTGGCCTGCAGTTCAGCCAGTGCTGACCTTACCTCGTCAGGCAGTTCAATGGCAATAAACGAGCGTATCTGCTCTGTGCTCATCTACAATTCAAGCAGCTTTCTGGCATTTTCGCCGGTTATCAAGCCTTTCTCTTCATCGCTGAGAGTGGTGGCCTTAATTTCCTGGAGAAGCCGCGATTGTGGAAGAAGGGGGTAGTCGCTGCCGAAGAGTATCTTATCCGCGCCGACCAGCTGGCTGACCAGGGCATATATCTGGGGCTGGTAAAGAAATGGCGAAGCGGCAGTGTCGAAATAGACGTTCCGCAGCGCCTTCTGCACCTCGGGCATCAGCGCGTAAAACGGCAGACCGCCTCCCCAATGAGCACAGACAATGGTGATATCAGGATGGGTGGTGATAAAGGGGTAAAGAATATCCGGCGTGATGATTCCCTTGCCGGGGTAGTCGTGCCCGGCGGGCTCGGAGGTGTGGGTGAGGAAGATGAGCCGGTGTTGCTTAATTGTTTCCATAAATGGAGCGATAATGGGGTCATCACCCAGGTCCAGCAGCTGTATGTCAGGTCGCATCTCACCGATGCCTCTGGCACCACCCTGGGCACAGCGCTCAATTTCGGTAATGGCGGCATCGAGCGACTGCGGCTGCACGGTGCAGAAACCAATCAGCCGCTTGGGATAG